>JAGQLJ010000159.1 GCA_020429495.1 Candidatus Dojkabacteria bacterium | reverse complement strand
CTTTGTGGTATCTGCTCAGTATTTTCTAAATTAATCATATTTATTTCTTTAAAAAGTTGCGCGATTATATCACAGCAAGGGCTAATCTCTAATACACAATTTGTTTATCATAGTTTTAATCCCTGTTATAATTGTTCTATGAATCAAGATAATAACAAAAAAAGAATTTTAACTGGTGATAGACCAACTGGTCCTCTTCACTTGGGTCATTTTGTGGGTTCAATTGAAAGTAGAGTTAAATTTCAAGATGAATACGATTTATTCTATTTAATTGCAGATGTTCAAGCGTTAACTGACAACCACGACAATCCAGAAAAAGTTAGAAGCAACGTGCTTCAAGTAGCTCAGGATAATTTAGCTTGTGGTTTAGATCCAAACAAAAGCACAATTTTTATTCAATCAATGATACCTGAGATTGCAGAGCTTACAGTATATTTCATGAATCTAGTTTCTTTAAACGAAGTGCTTAGAAACCCAACTGTAAAAACAGAAATTAAAGAAAAGAATTTTGGAGATTCTACTCCATTTGGATTTGTGGCATATCCTGTTAGCCAAGCTGCTGATATTTTAGTAGCTAAGTCAAACTTAGTTCCTGTTGGAAAAGACCAAGCACCAATGATTGAACTATCAAGAGTAATTGCTCGAAGATTTAATACAACTTACAATTCAGAAATTTTTCCAGAGCCAGAAGCTCATTTTGGAGTTGAGAAAAACTTAGTTGGAACAGATGGAGATGCAAAAATGAGCAAATCAAAAGGAAATACTATAAATCTAAACGATGACGAACAAACAGTTATTGATAAAGTAAAAAGAATGTATACAGATCCAAATAGATTAAAAGCAACCGACCCTGGTGTAATTGAAGGCAATCCAGTATTTATTTATCACGATATGTTTAATGATAATAAAGATGAAGTTAACGATTTAAAAGAAAGATATAAAACTGGAAATGTTGGTGATGTAGAAGTAAAAGATAAGCTAGCTTTAGCTATTAATAAGTTTTTAGACCCAATTAGAGAGCGAAGAAAAGAGTTTCCAATTGAAAAGGTAGAAGAAATTGTAATGGATGGAACTAAAAGAACTCAGGAGATTGCAAAAGAGACTATGCAAATGGTTAAGCAAGCTATGAAGATTGACTATTAAAAAAGTCGATATGATGTCCATCGCTCCCTCCTAGAGGAGGGTGGCTCTACGAAGCTTTAGCGTAGTAGAGACGGGAGGTGTAATTACTTTATATTTTCTTCTATCCAATATTCAATTGAAGTTATTACATCCTCTATTTTTAGTCGTATATCTTCTTCACTAAATCTTAAGAATCGAACTCCTAGTGATTCCAATTTTTCTTGTCTTTTTAAATCATATTTATATTTTTCTTCAATGTGAGAACCACCATCTAATTCAATAGATAACATTAAATCAGGAGAGAAAAAATCAACAATAAATTTATCGATCGGTTTTTGTCTAATAAATCTATAAGGAAATTGCTTATTATTAAGTCTATGCCAAAGTTTAATTTCTGACCATGTCATATTCTTTCTCAATTCTTGAGCTTTCTTTTTTAAATGGGGACTATATTTTAGATATGAAGATGACATGTTAGATGATAACACCTCCCCCTGATCCCGATAAATCGTGATCAGGACCCTCCTCAAGGAGGGAACAATGACTGCTCCTATACTTTAATCTCTATAATAAAACTCTTCCAACCAATTATTTAAAGTCTTATCTTGCTCAAGATAGATTCTTGTATTTTGTATACCTATCCATCTATAGTGCCAAGGTTCAAAAGTATAGCCAGTTTGATCCTCTTTGTTATATGGATAAGAAAGAATAAAGCCATAATTTCTAGCATTATCTGCAAGCCAAGACCAAAGCGCATCGTTTTCTTTACAATAACCTTCAAAGTCTTTACACTCTTTTGCAGTTATATCAGCAGCAGTTCCCAGTTGATGTTCAGAAAATCCAGGTTTTGCAGAAACTTTATTTGCCTCTTCTATTGCTTTTGCTCTTGAATAACCAAATAAATTTTGATTGTAGTCAGTCCAATACTTAAATGTATCTACCTGTGTATTGTATGATCTATATGTGGATGTTAAATTTATATTGTGACCGGCAGCTTTTGCATCAAGTAGTAAATTCTCAAAGTTTTTAAACGCTCTTTCGTCTATTGAAAATTCAACTCCATCCCAAATACTAGTTTTTGTAATTGGGCTAAAAATCTGTTCTAATCCATGAGTTTTATCTACTGGGAAATATAGGCAATCATTACAAAGAGCTATTTGTGTTAAGTTTGGAGCAACAACTTCTTCACAAGAAATATTATGTAATTGAGCGATTAGTGATTCATCAATAGAATATGAATATGATGAGATATCAAATATCACAGGAATTACTCCATATTGATTACAACTTTCTATCTCAACCTTAGTTTTACCAATAATTGTTGAGTCTTTACTGGTTTTGATATTTTTATTTTCAATCCAATCTGTGCCTAAATAGGAATACCCTTCTTTTACTGCTGGTTTGATTAATTCCGTAAATTGATTTTCAATATTTGTAAGCTCCCCAGTACCAATATATGTTACTTCATCAATCTTTGGCTGTACTTCAACTATTTCTTCTTTCAAAGTTATACTTCGAATATTATTGTTCTTCACATATATAAGCTCACTAATAACTTCTGAATCTATTCCTTTTTGCCCATTTGTTGTAAAAGATATTCCAGTAGGAATTTCTATTATTTCTTTTTCTTTTTGATTAAATTCACTTACAGTATCTTTATTATAAGTTTTTAAATAAATTACAGGCTTATCTTGATTAGAGATAATTGGATTTTGATCTGTGATGTGCCAAATAGTTTCTGTAAAGTGAGATGGATATTTATAGTATGTAAGCGCAGCTATGTTGTTAGCTTGCATTGAAATCTGAACACGAAAGATTAATATCAAAAGAATAAATATTATTGATATAGTTGTAATTGCTAGCAAGGTTTTTCGCTTTGTATCCATATGCAATTATAGCAATAAAAAAGCGAGCAGTTTCTGCTCGCTTTTATTAATAATCAGGTTGATTATTTCTTAGCTTTCTTTCCTTCAACAATCTCTAATAGCTTTAGCATTCCTCGCTGTCTTGTAATTACACTTCTTACATATTCACGTGCATTTTCTGTTTTATATTGTTCTTTAACAGCTGGATCAGCAATAGAATCAATCTCTGCATCAATATCTGCTTCTGTGGCAACACTTTTATGCTCATTAGCTAAATTTATTAAAACAAGATCCACTGAAATTTTTTCAACTGCTTGTTTTTCCCATTCTTTCTTTTTCTTTTCAATATCAGTTCCTTGTGTTGCAAGATATGTATCTCTATCTAATTTTAATTCTTGAAGTCTATTATTAAATTGATCTTCATAAACTCTAATTTCATTCTCAACAAACATATCTGGAATTTCAAACTTGCTTAGTTTTACTGCTTCTTCAATAATCTTTGAATTGTATTCATTTTCTGCCTGTTCTTCTTTTACAGTTTTTAATCTTTCTTCAACTGATTTTTCAATTTGCTCAAGAGTTTTTTCTTCTTCGTATCCAAGCTCTGCAATAAGCTTATCGTTTAGTTCAAAATCTTTAATTGTTTTATTCTCCTCATTTTTGTCTGACTTTTTTGCTTTTGAATCTGCTTCGTACGTTACTTTAGTTAACTCTTCAATTTTTTGTGGAGGAATACTTGATCTGATAATACTTTTTATTACTGTTTCAACATCCTTTTTTGTGATTTTCTCTACCTTTTTTTCTACTTTAATTTTTGAAAAGTCACCTAGCTTTACTTCAGGATAGTTAACAAAATGAAATTCAAAATCAATTCCATCTTTTTCACTAATTTTACCCATGTGGTAATGAGGGGCTTCAACTGGTCTATCTTCATTTTTTTGCATAATTTCATATGCAACTTGTGGAAGTAATCTTCCAAGAGCCTCTGTAATTAATTTAGCTCCCATTTTTTCTTCTATTTTTTCTCTTGGAGCTTTTCCTGGTCTAAAACCATCTAACTTTATTGTCTTTGAAAGTTCACTAAAAACTTCTTCTTTGAACGGCTCAAGTTCAGCATATTCAACTGTTACTGAGTACTCAACATTATCTTTTGTTCGCTCTTTTTCTTTGAATGTGTATTTCATTATGTATTCGTAATAATCAGAATATTTAACGAT
>JAGQLJ010000158.1 GCA_020429495.1 Candidatus Dojkabacteria bacterium | reverse complement strand
TTATAGTTGATGAAGTTGAAAGTGGAATTTCTACCGATCAAAACGGAAATCCTGTAATAAACATATATAGAGAAGGGCAAGTTGATGACTTACCTCTTGATGATAATGATTTACAGAGGCTACTAACTTTTTTCAAAGATAATAATTTGATTGATGAAGACTATGCATCACTTTATAAAAACTTTCCTAAAGATTTTCCTATTTCAAATATGCTAGTTATTTATCCAGGTGTAGTACCAGAAGAAGATGATTTGTATAACAGAATTGAAGATGCAATATTGCAGGTATCAGATGAATTATTCAAAGATATGTTTTTATCCCCAGATAACACATGTAGAATTGGTGGCTCATATGTAATAATTTTGAGCGATAAGCCAATGGGTGATTATGCCAGCTTAACAGCACAAAATTATAAGCTAAGCGATGATCTTATGATAAAGGCAATAGTTTTAAATGCAGACCGAATTGGCAATAAATCTATAACAGGATCTGATGGAGAAGGCGATTTTACAGAGTATATAAATAAATCTATAAGTTTAGGGCTTGAGGCAATGTTTATTGAGCACTTAGCAAGTAGTGCTTTGTTTTATGAAGGTGGATGTATAAGCCAATATTTACAAGCATCTGAACTAACGCAAGTATATTTCGAAAATCCTGAGCTGTCTGATGAAATAGATTTAAATATAATTCAATCAGAGTTCTATTTTGCCTTTGTACAAGCAGCAAAAAATTTAGATTATGATGAGTTTGCGAGAAGATACTCTAATGCTCATAGAAAACAACCTCCATACATGAGTAGAGATTTTTATGATAATTATATAAATACAGCTGTTGGTGATGCATATGAAATTATTGCTGATCAGGATAAGAAATACATGGAGAATATATTTCCATCAGAAGGTCCTATTTCTAAAGAAAATGTTATTAACTTATTGTTAATTGCTGGTGCTATTACAGTTGCTGCTGCACCTATTGCAGGAGGTATTTATGTAAAAAGGCGAAGAGATTTAAGAAAACAATCCTATACAGAAGCTCAAATGGGTGAGCAAGTTAATAATTACATGGCTGCAATATACAACCTACAAAACAGTACACCAAATGAAAGTTCGTTAGGAATTGTTGATGTAATAGACTACATTGAAGGAATGATGAGCATACAACAAAGCTTTAATTTCAATGAACGACAATTTAGAGAAGCTGCAATAAAAGGTAACTTAGCTGACTCATATGCTAATTTTTATTCTGCACAAGGTCAAGCTGCTTATGTTTCTAGGCTAGTACATAAAGCTAGACAGAAAGTGAACACTTATGATCAAGATTCTGTAAACGCTTGGAATGATCAAGTTTCAAAAATTCCAGAAGAGACTAGACAAGCATTTGGAATAGAATATATAAGAATAAATAATCAAAAAATAGTAAATCCGATTTCTTCAATAAGTGGGTTTGACAATGCAGACCCAGATTCAGCATTAGGAGTTGTTACAGAACAGACAGGGATAACTGATTTTATAGGAGGGCTCGATAAAGAGTTACTTGTAGTTATGCGAGCTGCTGGAAAGCCAGGTGGATTAAGATCATTTTGGGGTAGAGGGGAGATAAGAACAAACAGATTTGATTTGTATGGTGATGGAAAAACTGAACAATATATACTTCATAATAAAGTAGTGATCACTGTGGATGAGGATGGAAAGTTGTCTTTCTCTAATCCCGAGCAATAAAATATATAGGAACTAATTAAACCAATCCTATTGCTCTGACAAACTTGACATGATAATGTACAATATAACGTTCTAGATTTTATTGTTAATTTATATATGGATAAGAAAACAAAAATAGTTTGTACAATTGGACCTGCGAGTTGGGATCAGGAAGTAATGAAAAAAATGATCGAGTCAGGAATGAATTGTGCAAGAGTAAATGGTGCATTTGCTGATCCTGAAGAGTTGGATAAAGTAAAAACACTTGTAAAGAACGTATCTGACGATGTTTCTTTAATGGTTGATGTAAAAGGTCCTGAAGTTAGAATGAATAAGTTTGGTGACCCTAAGAAAATAAAACCGGGAGATGAAATTATTATTGGAAATACAGATGCAGATGAAATTTACCCTTCAAACTACAATGACTTGTATACACACCTAAAACCAGGACAAAGATTAGTTGTTGGAGATGGTGATGTAGAAATGAAATTAGAAAAGATTGAAGGAGATAAAATGTACTGTACAGTTGTTTTTGGAGAAGTTCTAAAACCAGGGAAGGCTTTAAACTTACCAGGTGCAGACTACACTTCAGAAGTATTAACAGAAAAAGATAAAGAAAATCTAATCCATTCAATAAAAACAGGTTGGGATTTTGTTTCAGCCTCATTTATGAATTCAAGAGAAGCAGCTCAAACAGTAAAAGATTTTATTGCTGAAAATGGAGGTGCAGATTCTATGAAGATTATTGCAAAAATCGAAGATCAAGAAGGAGTAGATAAAATTGATGAAATTTTAGAAGTTGTTGATGGAGTAATGATTGCAAGAGGTGGTCTAGGAGTAGAGCTTGGATTAGAACAAGTTCCACATGTACAAAGATTATTAACACAAAAATGTAATGAAGCAGGAAAACCAGTAATTACTGCAACTCAAATGCTTGAATCAATGACAGAAAACCCAAGACCAACAAGAGCAGAAGCTTCTGATGTTGCAACAGCAGTGTTACTAGGTTCTGATTCAGTTATGCTTTCTGGAGAAAGTTCAGCAGGTCAATACCCTGTTGAAGCCGTAAAATTCTTAGCAAGCACAGCAATGGTTGCTGAAGAAAATACAATGCCATATGTTGTGGATTCAAGAGCACACGGATCAACAACTGCAGATGCACTAACAAAAGCTGCTGCAGAAGTTTGTTTAGAAATGCAAGACGAGATTGATTCAGTAATAATTGTTTCAAAAACTGGAACAACAGCAAGACTATTAGCAAGACATTCATTTGCACAACCAATAATTCTATTTACAAGCAACGATTTCTTTAAAAGAACAGCAATGTTAACAAAGAATATTGAAAGTGCATTTGTATTTGAAGGTATTGAACATGGTTCTGAAGAATACAATAGAGATAATGCTGTAAGAATTATTATGGATATGGCTAAAAAAGAAGGAGTTGTAGAGCAAGGGCAAAAGGTTCTATTTATTGGAAAAACTCCAATAGATGGACATGGATATTTCCCAAATTTATTTGAAGTTATTGAGGTTGAATAATAAAGGTTAATAAAAAAGAAAGAGCGCCTTTTAGGCGCTTTTTTTTATATAAATCTAAACTTTAGCTAAAATTCTGCCTGATTTATATTAATACCATTTTGATGGATGTTGTTAATCACTTCGGGTTCGTTATTTCTAAGTGCTCTTCCATTTACTAAATCTTTTGCTAGATCATTAATATCTTCACCATAGTATTTAATAAGATTACTTGCAACTTTAGGATCTAAAGTTCTAAGATGTTCAGCAACAATAGAATTTAGTGTAAAACCAATACTTTCCCCAAATGATTCTGCAGTAGTTTCATTAGCTTGTTCGCTT
>JAGQLJ010000157.1 GCA_020429495.1 Candidatus Dojkabacteria bacterium | reverse complement strand
TAGACCAATTTTGTTGTCCTTCACCCCCACTCCAATCATTTTGAGTCCACACAGAAGGCGCATCTGCATTAATAAAAAATATTGTATAGTTGACACACAATAAACTTATAATAATTATTACTATAAGAAAGTATTTTGAGTGTAAAAGCTTTTTAATCATGGTTGTACTTACCTAAAGGCTTAGTTTTCTTAAGATATGCAAATATTAATACTAAAATTACTGTTCCAATCAAATATAGTACAATATCGCTGTTAAATGTACTATTAGTTATACTTTCGTTAGTGTCTTCAGGACTTATAACATTTTCATTTGTATCCTTATTTTCCAAATTGTCTACATTAAATTTATCAGAAACTGATACGTCAGACAATTCTGTTTTGTCATTATCTGTTAAATTTGTCTTCGGGCTTAAATCTGTTGGTAGGTCTTGCACTGAAATCAAATCTGATGCCTGAGGTGTAGTATCAATTGGAGCTTGAGATATCGTTTCGGGAACAGTTTCTTTTTTATTAGAAATTAATTGAGTAGTTTTTCTTCCAGCAGTATCTATTACTAATATCTCAAAATCACCTTCATCTGAAATAACTAGAGTACATTCATAGTCTTTATTACTTATTTTATTACAATTAAAAGACTCAATAAGAATTCCATTTGGAGTAATATTTATATCTTCAATATTTATTCCTGTATCATCTGTCACCTTAATTATAAAAGTGTTTGGATTATTTGGATCCTTTGTTGAACTAATAACTGGGGCACTTTTATCAATAATAATTGGTTGGCTGCTACTTCCACTTTGTGGAGTAACTGAATAAGTAGGTGAAGTGAGTTCATTGATATTTCCAGCTGCATCAACAGCTTTAAAAACAAAGTATCCGCTAGATAAAATATCAATATCACAAACAAAATCATAAGCACCAGGATCATCTGCACAAGAGAAATTTTCATAGTCCATTGTAGTTCCAGGTTCAATAGTTATAGTTATATCTGTTGATGGACTAGGCTGCTCTCCTACAAAAATCTGTGTTGTTGTAATAGGTGCAGGGCCATCTAAATTTGAACCATACACAATAACTACATAAGGTTCTTGAGTGTCAAATAAGAAGTTAGTTGTTATATCTGTAGATGTTGCATTACCGTAAACATCAGTATACGTAAGAGTAATAGTATAAGTTTCGTTTGGGTCTATAGTTGGGTCTGAAGATGCTGTTATTTCTGAAATTCCACTTAAGTCACCATCACTAGGTATTGTAAAATCAACAAAAACATCTTTGGTTGATTCGTCTAAAGTTAGCGTTACTGTATCTGTTCCATTATCAAAAACCATTTGTACAGAGTTTACCTGTTGTTCATCAGTTAGATAATACGATATTACAATTTCATTATCAGAACTGTCTATAGCAGGTGAAATTAGGAATGGATCTTGAACTTCAAAAGCGCCCATTTCGTAAGTATTAAATCTACCTTTTCCTCTTTGATCTGAAATTGGCGCTCCAGTGTTATTTGCAGCTTCATAAGCTGGGCTAGTACTATCTATAGCATGCGTTTGTGTTGGCCCACCATTATCGGCAAGCGCAGATAAAAGTGGGTCAGTACTATTTAAATTACCTGTACCAGTAGCTGACATTGTTGCATCACTAGCTAAACTATAGATTCTTGTAACTGTAGAGCCTCCACTTGAGTTGTAGCAAGTTCCAAGACAATCTAAAATAGAATTATTGATAATCAAGTTTGGATTTGCTCCTCCATCAGATAAGTAAATTGTAGAGTTATTATTATCTGCAAATGTGACAAAATTAACGGTTAAGTCAGCAGTTGTTCCGGTATCTGTATCCATATATAACCCTGAACCATTTAAAGATTGATTACCTGAAAATGTTGAATTAGTAATTGTTCCGGTGTCATCATCATCTACTTGATACATAATTCCACCTGCGGCACTTCCAGTTACATTATTACTAAATAAACTTCCAGTTACAGTCATAGTATTAGCTTCAGATAAAATTGATCTAAAGAATACGGCTCCTCCAGTGAAGGCGGTTGCTGTATTACCATCAAATGTAGAGTTCGTAATTACTAAATCAGTATTAACAGCATATATAGCGCCACCATATGAAACAGAAGTATTATTTTGTATTGTAGAATCAGTTATTGTTACTTGACCAATACTTGAGGCTTGGATTGCACCTGCTTGTGAATTGCCTTGGCAATCTTCTATAACAACATTATCAAATGTTACATTTGTGTTATTTCCACCAATATTAAAACATCCTCCATCTTGTGCAGCTTCCTTACCATAACGTACAGTTAAATCTTGAAATGTTAGATTCAAATTAGCTGTATTCACAAAAAACAATCTATTATCTGCTAAACCTAAAGAAGTAGCATCCTGAATAATATCTGTCCCAGGTCCAGTTGCACCTTGAATTGTAACGCTTTTAGTTAGAACAACTTGCGCACCTTCTGTTACCACCCCATGTATAAGTATTGTATCTCCTGTAGCATTCGCTGCAGTATGAGCAGCAGCAACTGTTGCATATGTTTGCCCTGATCCAACATCTAAAATTGCAGCGTTAGCTTTATGCAAAAAACTTAATACTGTAAATATAAATAGAACAAATGTGAATATTGTTGAAAGCTTAACTATTTTTGAGCCCATGACTTCATCTTAATAAAAATACTATCTTATGAAAAGAAAAAAATATTTAATTATAGAATTTGACTTGTTTATACATACGAAAGTATTAGTATCGCCAGGATTATGATTCCCATAAATTTTCTAAAATAATTTACTCCTTGTGCTGCTTCTAAATATGCCCATACAAATAAGAATGATTTTCCCAAATTATAAAAGGTGAATGAATCTACAGAATTAAGGAATAATAGATCTAAAGTTATAAACAATATGCCAAGTGCTAAAGGTAGATTAGGAATTTGAACCAATACTATATTATTTTTATTATCCCTAAAGCACTTATCAAAGAAAGGTC
>JAGQLJ010000006.1 GCA_020429495.1 Candidatus Dojkabacteria bacterium | reverse complement strand
TTTTCAAATCATAAAAATATTCAGACGCATCTAGTCCTTCCTCTCTACCAGCCCCTGAAAGAATTACATACCCTTTTTCGTTATCTAATTCGTGTATATGTTTCTTCAACATATTACCTTCTATTACTTCATCCACTTGAATTTTAGTTGGATCAAAAGCTAGTACTAAATCTAGTCCCAAAAATTCATTTGGTATCTGTACTGTTAATCTATAACTATTTTCACCTAAATCTTCTAAATTAAAATCAAAGTCTTTTGTTTCTTCTTCAATAAAATCAACTGTTTCATTATTATCTTGTTCATTTGAATCAGATTCCTTGGTTAAAATATTTGGTGCTAAATATATAACCACAGCACCAAATGTAAAAATAATTGCAAGTGAATATATTATTAACAAAACTTTTTTCATAAGAAATACCTATCTTTTATATGTACAAGTTTGTAAATTTTTAAAATAATTTTCCGTAAATATTCCAAAATCAGAATTATTTAGAACACTAGAATCTGTATCAGTTACTAAGTCCAGCTTGGTATAGTCACCTTCTAAAGCTAGATCAAAAGCTTCTGCAATAATGTTAAAGTCTATTAAGTTTACCTCTCCATCTCCATTAAAATCTCCAAGACATGTTCCGCTTTCACTTTGTTTTTCAATTTCTGATGAAGTGATAGATATACTTCTCCCAAATGGTCCTCCGCCTCCAATAGGTGGTCCTCCTGTACCTGTTGAACTAGCCTTACATACTGTATCCACTTCAGTTATATTGCTTGAAACAATTTCCTGCCCTTCAGAACATAAAACATTACAAGTATCATTACATCTTTTTCCATACTCAATTAGTGAATAGTCACATATTTCTGTATCACTTTCTAAATTTCCATTTCCACAAGTTGCTGATAAACAAATTCCTACCTCTTTTGTAGGAGTAGAGTTTATTTCATCTTTAATCCATTTTGTACCCTCTTCACATTCAAAATCACAACTTGGAGAGCATCTTTCACCAGAGACATTTGGATCGCAGACCTCTCCAGGGTCCACTAAACCATTACCACATGCATAGTATTCACACTTGTTTGTATTTTTACTCCAATATTGATACTCTCCACATTGAATTTTACAATCTGATGAACATTTTAGATTTTCTTTATTTTCATAATGTTCACATACTTCACCTAGTTCTTCTTCTATTACTGTATTGCCGCATCCAGATAATACACATTGTGCATGTGTAGGAACAGTATTTTGGTCTATAAGTATATATCCATCTTCGCATTTAAAATTACATGACCTATTACACGATCTAGATTGTGCTGGAATACCATAATCACATACTTCCATAGATTTCTCAGGATCTTGATAATTAAGGTATACAGGGATATGGTTTATTATTCCATCTCCACAGTTAGTAACACATCGATTAAATTCATCACTATAATGATATCCATAGTCACACAAAACCTTACAATCACTAGAACACCTATAGCCTTCTATTTTTGTATCACATGCTTCACCTTCATCTATTAGCCTATTACCACATGTAAGATTCTCAAATATTATGGTTTCATCAGGTTGATCTGGCTCTAAGCCAATTGGATCATTTATACAAATTCCATTTTTAACACTAAATCCACCATAAGTACCTGTACCACCTTCACATGTATAGCATTGACTGTTATAAACACATTTATGACCATTTGAATAAATAGTATTTATATCATCCCCAGGACATTGCCCTGCGCACTTATTAACACTTGCTACCCACATTCCTGCATTACATGTCCAAACCCCATAGCTTGAACCTTGACCAGACACACATGATTCTCCATTCTCATATCTTTTTACACCTTCATCTCCTAAGCATTGTGCATAACAATGATTACACATGCTTCTATCTCTTTCTTCAAAGGTACCACTTGCTGTACATTCATAACATTTATTTGAGTACGGTAAACCATCCTTTGGATCATTGCCTGTATTTTTTCCACCTCTACAGAAAGTACCTTGTACATATGAACCTGCAGTCTCCCAATCCATACAGCTTCCTACTGTACAATATGAAAGGGTAACTGAAACATCGTCGTCTTTATTCTTTGAATCAATTTGAGAAACCAATAAAATGAATGCAATTGCCAACCAGCCCAGACCAATTGTTAATAGTCCTTTTTTTAAAGCTGATCTCTTCATGTTTTTAATATACTAGATTACCAAACAAAATAATAGATTAATTAAATTACGAAATTTATTTATGGTTATTGGTAGTTATTCATTGTAATCACCCTCAATAACTTAATAACTATCAATAACGACTTCTACGATTCTACTACTGTCCTCTTTCTTTAAGTTCTGCTATTCTATGTATAATTAACATTTATCTTCATGGCAAAACTTTCTTATGATCAACTAATTAATCAACATCTAGAAATCTTAAAAGAATTACAATACGACACCGGTTTATTTGCAGCATCAAGTAAAGATGTTGGAACGGGATATAATAAATCTTGGTTAAGAGATAATTTTTATGAATGTTTTGCGTTTGAAGTAATAGGTGACTACGATACAGTTGAAAAAACTTATGATGCAGTTTTAGAAATATTTTTGAAACACGAAGATAAAATTGACTGGGCAATTGAACATAAACCAACTGAAACGTTCCAATATATTCATGCACGTTATAACCCAGAAAACTTTGATGAGTTCTGGGAAGAATGGGGAAATAAACAAAATGACGCAGTTGGAGCAATTTTATTTCAAGTTGGACAGTTAGAAAAAAATAGAAAAGGAAGGCTTTTTGAAAATGAAGATAGAGTAAGAATTGTGCAAAAGTTAGTTTACTATCTACAATCAATTGAATACTGGCACGATAAAGATAGTGGAATGTGGGAAGAAGATGAAGAAATTCATGCATCATCAGTTGGCGCATGTGTTGCAGGTTTAAAAGCAGTTGATTCTCTTGATGAAATTGAAGTACCAGATGATATGATTTTAAAAGGAGAAGAAAGCCTTAATCAACTGCTGCCTAGAGAATCTTCAAGAAAATTTACAGATTTGGCACTTTTATCTCTTATTTACCCTTATAAAGTTGTATCTAAAGAACAACAAGACCAAATTTTAGAAAATATTGAATATCATTTACTAAAAGAAAGAGGAGTAATTAGATATAAAGGAGACATGTATTATAACGGTAATCCTGATGGATACAGTGAAGAAGCGGAATGGACATTTGGTCTAGCTTGGTTAGCAATTATCTATAAAAATATGGGTAATGAACAAAAAGCACAAATGTTTTTAGATAGATTAATTCATGTTGATACAGAAAAAGGAATGCCAGAACTTTATTTTTCAAATATGGATAAGTTTAATGAAAACACTCCACTTGGATGGAGTGAATCATTATTTATTGTTGCTTTATTTGAAATGAATGAGAAAAGAAAGAGTAATTAGTAGATAGTTAATCTCTGGGGTATAATCTTCTACTAATTGTTAGCTTATGGATTTTCAAACTTTCAAAGACGAAGTTATTGCAAATGCAGGATTAGATAGGAATATTTTAGATTCAGAGATTTTTCCTGCAATTTGTAGGCAGCTTGGAATAGCGGATGATATATCTCCTTCAAGATTATTAGATGATCTAGAATCTTTATATTTAATTGAAGCTATTCAACTTGCTAACTTATCCAAAGATTCTACATGGGAAAATATTGTATCTGAATATAAAGAGCATGTTCAAAATAATCCCGAATTAGTTAAAGCTGCAAAATTAATTCAGCTCAATAAGTTTACGAGTAGTTGGAACGATTTATTAGATTTTTTAAGCTTTTTAAGTTCCAATAAACAGCAGGAATTATAAGCTGCAAGTACTTTGTCCGTATCTCTTAGCAAAGTTTGCAAAGTCTACAATATCAACTTTTCCATTTTTGTCTGTATCTAAGTTTCCACAACCAGTAAATGAAGCTGTTGGATCTAAACAAGTCTTAGAATACTTTTTAACAAAATTAGCAAAGTCTGTTAGGTCTAGTACTCCATTGCCATTGTAGTCTATTTTTCCACAAACTGTTTCAGTTGTAGTTTCTATTTGTGAACTACTTCCGCCTCCGGAACCTCCACCACTTGTTGGAGGATGAGGATCAGTACTTGTTAGTGTCAATGCTACAGATGTTATTGTATCAGGTGCAACAGACACTGTTACAGTATCATCTGAACTGTCTATAGTTGAACTACCTGTAACAGCAGTAACATAATTATCTGTATCAATATATTCTACAGAACTAGTTGATATATATTTTGTAGCTCCAGTAATGTCATAACTTAAATTATATGTTCTTTCTCCTTTATTAGATATTAATATATTTACTACATTTACATCAGATGCATCTTGAGTAACCAAGAAATTAATATCTGGATTATTATCTCCTGAATATGCAAGTACATTATCTTCTATCTGTTCTAGCATAAACTTTGTTGCATAACCTACTCTCTTTATTCCTCCACCCGAGTTTACCCAACCTCTAAGATTATGGATACTTCCGTCATCAACAAAGGGATAGTATGATATTGCCTCAACTCTATCTCCATGTTTCATTAGTGTAAATAATGCTGATGCCCACCAAACTGCATGATCCATTGATGCAATATTTACAGAATCTTGGAATGAAGTACTCCCATAATGTGCATTCAATTCAGAAATATTCAATTTCATTTCAACAGGCAAATATTGAGTATCCAAATCTGCAATTATGTCTGTAATTCTCTTATCCATAAGTTCAGTTGAATATGTTGTTCCTCCATCTGGGGAGTGACCAAACAACCAGGGGTGTATTCCAAGCCCTCTCATGCTGTCCGAATTTATATTAGAAATCAAATCATCAATATATGTAAGTGAGGTATCATTTAAAGTTGTAATACTCCCTGTATATGGCAAGAAAGAATTAATAGCTGAATCTACATTTGCTTGAAGTCTATCAGCAACTGTATTCATCATTGCAGCATACCCCGTTGCCGTAATTACATCATTATTAGGTTCATCGATAAGGTTCAGTATTGATACTGGATATCCTTGCGTATTTATATAATAATCAAGCAAAACCTCTACAAATTCTCCAAATTCTGCATGTGTTTCCGTGTAAGATAAACATGAATCTAAATTTCCAGGACAAGTTCCACCTGGTGCTAAATCATCTCTATACCAAGCAGGCAATCCATTTATCTCAACAATTGGCTGATTTGTTACTGTAAATGCTTCATCAATACTTTGATTTGTAAAATTTATTCCGCTTGTGTAGGTATTAGGATCACTGTCATCATTTGTAGGCTCTCTTAACGCAATATTTAAAGGTGATTCGGTAGTTTCTAAATGTAGCGTATTAAAAGTAGTTTCTTCTACCGTAGATAGAGAACCTTGTTCAGCAATTCTTCCACCACCAATTCTTGCTCTTGTTCCTAAATTATCACCCAAATCAATTGTCATAATCTCTGATTCAGTACTAAAACTCGGTGTAAATAAATTTGCTGCACTATCAGAAAAGTAGCTACCAATACCATCTAACCACAAACTCACTGTTGTATCTGAACCACCCACTGTATTAATATTAACTCTCCAAGCACCATTGACAGGAGTTATAGCAGAAATTGTTTGAAATGTTGTTCCATCATTTGTAGCACTGTATGTAAGTGTTTGTTGACCAAATTGAACATCGCTGGGATTATATAGAGTCATTGTCGTAGTACCAGCTACATTTTCTGTTAACAATCCATTTAAAGAGAAGTTTGTATTGTTTTCTACATTAAAGTAAACATCAAAGCCTGAATCTGCATAATCCCATGTTCTTAATCTTTCTCTTGGTTTTAGCATTAGTTTACTAGTTGAATCAACAGTTAAAGGTCTATAACCCATTGCAATATGAATTTTATATGTTCCTACTTGAGTTAGATTAAATGATGTATTTCCTGCCGCATTTGCTACTGGAATTACAATCTCTTGCTGAAGTGTTCCATCTGGATTCTGTACATAAAAAACAGTTTCCATTGTTGTGATTTGATCTCCATAGTTAATTGTTATTTCATCAGTCCCATCTGATAGCGCATAAATTGTTCCCCACCTTATTTCATCAAGTGTACTAACTGGACTTGTTACTAATGCAACAGAAATATCTAAAAGCGGTTTTGTTAATTGAATAAAGACTGAATATGTAAGAACTGAGATAAGTACTATAATGAGTGGAATATATTTTTGTAACATATCTCTAGTTATTTTCACCAAAAAGTAGACAATAGGCTTTAAATAAAATTAATTCAAAAATAGTTTTATATGAATAATATAGTAAATGCATTAATTACATGTATTTCCATACAGAAATGATAGGTGAATAAAATCACGGATATCAATCTTTTGATTTTTATCATAATCTAGCCCACCACATCCATTGTATTGGATTGATATATCAGAACAAGACTTACCATATTTTTCAACCAAGTTTTTATAGTCAATATCATCAACTAGATTATATACTCCACCAACATCTAATTTACCACATACTATTTGATTAGCCTTTTCTTCATCAGTTAAAAGATCTGATCCATATACTGGTTTACTTATTTTCACCTGATTTATTGCTGTTTTAACACTTTCTCTATTCCCAAAGTCATCAACAGAAAAATATTTAATGGTATAGAATCCATCGTAGGTTAGTGTGAAACTAGTTCCTTGAGACGAACTCAAAGTTGGAGTTGATCCATCAGTTGTATAGTATGTATTAGCACATTGAGCAACGCCATTTGGAGTACATGTAAGATTTACAGTAACGTCTTCATAATGAAAATCAGCATCAACATCATCACTTGTACTTGGTGTAAGTGAATAAATAAATGGTCCTAAATCCCACTCACTACCAAAGTTAGATTGAGTAATTTTTGATAATGGCCAACCAGTTGAAGACAAATCAAAAGCATTAGAATTTGCTACCCCCAAATTTTCTCCATTATTAACTAATCTTGTAACATCATCACCATTTAAATCAATCTTAAAATCTTCTGGAGTTGTATATGGTAGAGTACCCTGAAAATCTGGCCCACTTTGACCAATTGTATCTGATGAATAAATTGAAGTTCCAATATAGTATGGTAAAACACCGGTTCCTGTTTCTCTCTTTGCCCAGCCTGATATTACATAGTCACCAGAAAAAGAACTAATATATTGCTCAAGTCTTCCACCACATCCTCCACCTAAATCTATTTTGACTGAAGAATTTCCTGAGTGCACAATTTCTGTTTCTTCTTGAGTGGTTATAGTACCTGCTGCTACCCATCCGTTAGGCACTCCTCCAGTAAATGATTCCATTCCTCCATTTGTTACAAGCTCAGCACCACCACCCAAAGGAACGATGCTCAAATCATCGAGGTACCATATACCTTGTGTTGGCGAAGGTCCAGCCGAACAGTTAGAAAAAAATCTAAAAGTCTGCCCACTACCGACGTTAAATGTATAGGTAAAATATGTCCAAGGAGATGAACTTAATATATTCTGTGGTTCCTCATCTACTA
>JAGQLJ010000156.1 GCA_020429495.1 Candidatus Dojkabacteria bacterium | reverse complement strand
GTCTTCGACCCGCCCTCATATTTTATCTTTCGTATGAAAACTTAATCATAATATCCATCAGCATTATCAGGGTCGAACCCTTCATCTGCTAAATATGGATCATCATCATTAAATACATCAACATCATCTACCCACACATCTTCATTATCTTCTTCTTCGCTTGCTGGTGCAGTTGGAGCTGATTGTAGAATCCTTTCATCCTCATCTGCTTCATCAGAACTACCATCATCAACAACAATATCTCCCATTGTATATGCTGTATCATCGTCAGCTTGATCATCTTCAGATATTACCTCAGGTTCATCTAAGTCTAAATCATCATCAGAGGCATCCATATCATCCATCTCAATATCATCATCTTCTTCTTTTGTCTTTTTTGTTTTTTTTGCCATAAAATATTTCTAACATTTATTCGACAATAGCTTATGTTAATTGCATTTGTCAATAATTATTACCTTATTTAGTCATTGAAGAATACACGCTTTGAAGACGATTTGCAACACTTTGCCAATTATAATTTCCAATAAAATCAGCATCCATGATTTGCTTATCTGATAAAGCTTCTTGTAGTTTTTTGGCAATATCTTCTGGTGACTTTGGATCAGCAAATTTGGCTTTATCTTCCATAGCCTCCCTAAATACTGGTATATCTGATACTACTACTGGTATATTTCTTGAATATGCTTCTATAGCAGGCATTCCGAATCCTTCTTCTAAGCTACAGAATAGCAACGCTGAAGATCTATCAACTAGTTCTGCTAAATTCTTTTCTTCAGCATATCCAAAAAAAGTTACCTTTTCTTGGAGATTATTTTCTTTTACATAATTAAAGATTTCTTTGTAATACCAGCCTTTTTTACCTACTATAATATATTTATAATCTGGGTTACTTTTTAAGAATATTTCAAATCCTTTAATCATATTTAAATAATTTTTTCTTGGCTGTAGTGTACTTAAAGAAATTATATATTTATTAGGTAAGTCTAGAGTATTATTCTCTCTTTTCTCAAAAACCCAGTCATTTAGCCCAATCCCAATAAACTCTGATTTATCTTTAGTTTTTGGATAAATTTTATTAAGAATATTTTTTGTTGTATAAGAGATAGTTACTAGTTTTTTTGCATATCTAACTGCAAATTCCATTTGTGATTTAAATTTTTTTGCTACTTTTTTATCAAAAAATTCTGGATTAGTAATTAAAGCTAAATCATGGATTACTTGTATTGTTCTTGGAAATAGTAAACTAAAAGTAAAAAAAGATGGAGAAATGAAAACATCTATTTTATGAATCCTTAACCATAAAGAAACCTTAATCATCCATATTAAATTAGGTCTATTTTGTAGAAATAGTTTCTTTTTAACATTTTCTTTATCTGGATATTGGTCCAAATATTCCTTTTTATTAGAGAGTAATATAATCTGGTTCTTATCTTCAATGCTGATTAGCGATTTTGTAAGTTCGAATGTATAATACTCTATTCCTGCCTTGGCTGCAGTAATTTGAGATACGTCTATAGCAATTTTCATATTGAGACAATGTTACAACATATTAAAGCATATAACTATAGAAACCTGGAGAATATTGACTTAGCATTATCTGACTCAATAAACTTATTAATAGCTCCAAACGGTTTTGGGAAAACTAACTTAATAGAAATGGTATATTATTCGGTCTTCAGAGCCTCATTTAGGCCCCTACATTCCTATGCTGAGTTGTTGGGAGATAAAGACAATCACTTAAAAATAGAGCTTGACTGGCACAATAATACGCTAGAAACTATTATTTCTAATACTTCAAAACTTCAAAGGAAAACTCTTTTAAACGCTAAAGTAGGAAGAAAAAGAAAAATTTTGGAGAACTTTGCTCTTATGCTATTTGCTCCTCACTCAGTAGATCTAGTTAATGGTGAGCCTAAAACAAGAAGAGATGATCTTGATTTTTTTATTATGATGATTGAGCCTAACTATGAAAGTGACTTAAAAACATATAACAGCGTATTAAAAAATAGAAATGCTCTTCTTAAAGCGTTGAGAGAAGGTCTATCAAGTACAAAAGAATTAAAATACTGGACAGATAAAATTGTGAGTATTGGGAGTGTAATTGAGCAAGTTAGAATTAATTATATAAAGCAAATTAATGAGTTTGTACCAATTGTATCAAAAGATTTATATCACGATATTACTGGACTAAAGATAGAGTATTTATCTAATGTTGAAATTGAGAATGATAATATTGAAAATAGCCTAAGACAAAAATATGCAGATAATGAACAGAAAGAAATTATTGTAGGTAAAACACTTTACGGACCGCATAAAGATGATTATTTTTTTCAATTTGATACTAATATTTATAAAGATAAAAATTTAAAATTTCATGGATCACGCGGTCAACAGAGAATTGGAAGCTTTTTATTTAAAATGGCACAAGCTGAAATCACAAGAGAATATAACTCTAACGATGTTTTATTATTTTTAGATGATATTATGTCTGAGCTTGATTCAACACATAGAGATAACATTGCAGAATTTCTTATCAAGAAGAATTACCAAATAGTGATTACAGGAGCAGATGAAAATGAAATTCCTAAAGCTATACAAAAAAATGCAAATATTATAAAGATAAAAAAATAGAGACCAAAATAATTGGTCTCTATTGTATTTCAATACTATTTTTAGAAAAGATTGTTAAAATCATCAATAGAACTTACTGACTTTAGAGAATTAAAAACGTCAATAACTTCATTTGAGTCTATCTCTTTTATATTCGAAAATTTTGTAATTTCTTGTGCTGTAATTTCAGATTTATATTCAGATCTTTTTGCAGCAACCATACCCTCTGCAGGGCTATTTACATGGATCATATAGCTATTACCACAATTTGGACAGTTTAGCTTACAAACAGCTTTTGAATTGGAATTAAATACAATTTCTAAGTCTTTATTATCGTGTCTTGCTCCACATTTATCACAATATTGAGGCATAATTGATGATATATGCTGAATCAAGTTTTGTGGATTAAATGAATTTTGTGGTTGCATATTATTTTTATTAATAGCTAGCATATAAAGTATATCATTGCTAATCTGCTTTCATCAATACTACAAGCATATTTTCATATTGAATTCATATCTATATTCTGAATATGAGTCACAATATATTTATTCTCTTTAAGAATTATACCAAGAAAATCAATTCGCCAAAACGTATCTTGCTTATTATTCACTAACAGCCATTTATAAATGGTAGCTAGCAATCGTTTCTTTTTTCTTTTAGATACTGTTTCTAAAAGGTTATTGAAGCTTTTAGTTAGCCCTTTGACCTCAACAAAAATAGTTAAATCTTTATCTTTGAAAATTAAATCAATTTCTCCCACTTTAGTATAGAAATTTTTTTGAATAAGCTTGTATCCTTTACGTTGAAGATATTTGCATGCAATATATTCAAAAACTCCCCCTTGTAAACGTGTATCCATATACGAATATGTTGGGGAAGTTTAAGATTATTTTTATCGTTTTGAGAATTGTTCTTTCTTTCTTGCTTTTCTAAGACCTGTTTTCTTTCTTTCAACCATTCTTGGG
>JAGQLJ010000155.1 GCA_020429495.1 Candidatus Dojkabacteria bacterium | reverse complement strand
GTAGTAATATTCTACAGTAATATTTATTTCAAATTCTTTTTCTATTCCTAATTTTGAAATTTCATCTTCGGACTTTCTGTTAAAACTTAAGCTTATTATATTAAATACTTTTGGTGATTCCTCTATTTTTCTTACAAATTCTCTTAATGATTTTTCTGTACCATCTGCTCTAACAACAACAGGTACATTTTTAATCTTTTCAGTTACTCCTAAAAGGTTACTACTTTCAACAGGATAATCTTCTGGAAAAGAAACTGCAGTTATATAGACATCATTTCCTGCAAAGTTATAAATCTGATCAATTGTATCTTCTTCTACTAAATCTTGTGGCAATACTGTATCAAAAGTATCTAAGACATCTTGCTTCTCTTCTTTTTCAGCTTTCATGTCTTTAATTGTCGTAATTTTATTTTTTGCATCATCAATTGTTTCTTGAATTAGCTGGTTTTCTTTATATTGAGAAATAACGGATCTTAGTGATGGAATTATTCCAAATACTAAAAGAATAATAAGCAGCAAAATTGTTATTGCAGAAACAAATATACTCTTATTTCTACTATTACTTAGTAGCTCATTTAATTCTATTCTTCTTTTTGCTCTTACTGCATTTATTATGTCCATTATATTGGGTCTCTTAGTAAAAGATTGGAATCAATTTGTCCAGTTAATGAATATCTACCTTTTTCATCTACAACATCACTCTGCTCTAGTGATAAGGTGTTAATTGTTACATTATCAAAACTATCAGAAGCTTTCATTAAGGTCTCTATTTTTTTTAGTCTTACAAGCTGCTCGTAACCTTCAATTGTTACTGTTCCACTTGAAGAAATACTCAATGAGAATTGGCTACTTGGATTATCAATATAGCTAATAACTTCATTGTAAATTGGAAATATATTACTAGAGTTTTGCCATAGGTTTTGATAATCAATTACTCTTGCCTGTACTTGTCTAAACTCTTCTTCATATTGAGATTCAAGATTAACCAGTTCTTGTTGAACTGTATCAAATTCTTCCAATTTATTTTTTTCAATATTATCAACAACAACTTTTGCAAAAAAGATTACTACCATTACAATTTCTGCAGAAAGTAATACTATTCTTGCTTTTCCAATTATCCAATCATAAATCTTATCCCAGGCAGATTTTGGAGATTCAATTGGTTTTAAAAGATTAAAATATCTTTCTTTTTTCATATACATTAGTCTAATCAGGATTGAAACGTTTGTAAAGGAAATACGCATTAGCTTGTGGCCTTTTGTCTGTGGCTTTATACTATTTATATGAAGAGATACTCATTTGATCTAGGTACAACAACTTTAGAGATTCTAACCAATGATTTAATTAACTCTGAAGATCTTGATACTGTATTTAAATTGATTCAATTTGTTAGGTACGATTTTAATCATATTATTCATAATTCATCTGCATATAGATTAAATAGCGCTGGAATTGATACCCCAGTTCTAGTTACTCCAGAATTTAGACACTATCTAAAAATAAATATCTCTGAAGCTGACAAGTCAAAGCATGATTTTATGCCCTTTTATAGAAAGAATGGAGTAATTGAAAAAAATGCAATTAGCAATATTATTGAAATTGAAGATAATATTGCTACAAAAAAATCTGAAATTCTTTTTAAATCTAACTTGCTTTTACAAGCTTATTTAATTGATTTAATTTTTGAAAATATAAAATCTTTAAAGATTAAATCTTTTCTATTACATACTAAGAATTTTGCCAGGTCTTTTGGTACAAATTCATGGGATGTTACATTAGAAATCGAATCCGGAGAAAACTATACAACTAAACTAATAAATAAATCTATTGGAGTTCACAATATTACACAATCAGAAAAGAGAAAGATTCCAGATACTTTTGCCAATAAAGATATGGGAATTGAAGCTGTATATACAATTGTTCCTTCAGTAACATGTATAGATTCTAAAATTATTGCAAGTAGAATTTCAAAAATATTTACAGAAAGTGCATTGAAGAGATTTGCAAAAGAAAATAGTCAAGAGTTTATTCTTGTTGATTCTGATTTAAGGATACATAAGTTTGAAGACTAGTGTGTATGCTCTGGCACAGGGTCATATCCTCCTTTATTAGTTGGATTGCATCTTAAAATTCTATTAAACCCCAACCAACTACCTTTTATAATTCCAAATCTATCTATTGCCTCGTATGTATATTGAGAGCAGGTAGGATAATAAATGCAGACTTTTACACCAGTATGTTTACCCCAAAAAGATTGATCTGGTGATAAGAACTTTTGATAGAAACGGATTAATAGTAGAGCTATTTTTTTAGGAATTTGAAATATTTTTTTCATTGTTTCATTGAGAATGCTACAAATAAATATCCATCTGGATCTGAGAACATAAATTCTCTTCCATCCCAATGATTTGCTTTTATTTCGGTTAAAATTCTTGGGCTTAGTTTTCTTAACTTTTTGAAAAGTTCTGATAATCCTTCAATTTCAAGATATATTAAACTCCCTATTCCCCTACCTTGCTTTGCTGTTGCAAATTTATATTCTTCAAATGGCTCTGTATTTTCGTCTACATAATGTATCTCTAGCTGGCCTAAATCTATTACCACTTTATCTTCTTCATTTTCAACTATTGAAAAATCTAAATCACTCCAAAAGTTAGTTGTTTCTTTTATTGCTGACGCATATTTTACAATGAATGGTAGTGACTCTGCTTTCATTTTTATAATCTATATTTAATTATAGTAATAATATTTTTCATAATCATTATAGTCTTTATTCTTAAATACTCTATGCGACCCACCACCACCCTCAACATTTGCTGATAGATACTCCACACCTTTTTCTTTTGCAAAATTTTCCATATAGTCTAAAAAGTATGAAAATATCCCTTGTTTTCGATACTCAGGATGAGTACAAACATTATGTATAAACCCATACTGTAAGTCTGAATCATAAAGTATAGATCCAGAGAATACTAAACTGCTATCAATGTAAAACAGATAATTTATATTATTTTTATCTTTCTTATTTGAAAGATCGAAGCAAAAATTACAGTATTCAGAATTATTATCATAGTCAGGGAAAGAAAGTTGAACTAAATTTAGATAATCATCAAAATTATTTGAATCTACAGTTTTAACTTTAAACTTATTTGGTAAATCTATAGTGTCAGATACTTTCTTAAGAACCCATACATCATCACCATCTTTAGTAAATCCTTCTTGACTAAGCTTATCTTTATATATTCCTTCCAGATTATCCTTTAGGTAAATAGAAGTTCTATATCCTCTACTTAGTTCATTTTCTTTAATATGATTATATTTATCTAAAACACTATCAAGATTTTTAGATTTAATTTTGAAAAGATTATAATTTGTCTGCTTAAAGTACGATCTAAAATAATCAAAATCATCTCCATTTCTTATGTTTTGGTAAAAAGCTCCTAACATTAAAGTTTTATGTTTATACCAAAATGGAAAAAATTTATCCATAAATAATGACAGTACTAGATATTTGTAAATTATATCAAATTGGTTTATCCAAAAATGGAGAATCTAATATCAAGTAGTAAGATAATTTACAATATAGAAATTTAATTTATTTGTAGGTATTGTGATAAATGTTTAAATAACAAAATGAAAGTATTAGTTATTGAAGATTCAGAACAACAAGCCGCACTACTTTCTACTTTTTTAAGCCGTTTAGATGTAGATATACAGTTCATTAATCCTTTTTCTGCTGAGGAGGACTTATTAAATGAATCACTTAATAACCAGGTAGAACCTATAATTTGGATTTTTGATTAAAATCTTGGTTTTGATAAAACTATATTTGATACAGCAAGATTTTTGAGAGATCTGCCCATTGTAAAAAATGGTGAATATAAGGGACTCCCAAGTCAGCTTATAGTTAGGTCAGCTAGTTCAGATGAACTAAGTTTGGACCAGATAAAAACCGAATTTAATTTTATCCCTGAAGACTGTATTTATTTAAGAGGAAAAGGAATAAAAGATAGTGATGAACTCCTAGAACAACTAAGTTCTTTCCAAACCGAATTTGAATCTAGTAATGAAG
>JAGQLJ010000154.1 GCA_020429495.1 Candidatus Dojkabacteria bacterium | reverse complement strand
ATATTACTGTAGAATATTACTACTGGTCAGAAGTAGTGGCAGAGTAAAATATGAAAAATCTAAATCAATTTTGGACAATATTAGTAGCAGCAGGTTTTCTGTTATTAGTTGTAAGTGGGCTATGGAATTTGTCACAAAGTCTATCTGGTGCAGATAATAATTTTAAAGAAAAGGTTACACCATTTGAGTCAAATATTTTAATGCCTCAATTTGTTGAAGACCATATTGTAGAAAAAGATATAATAATAGATTCAAATTTATAAAATGAGTAATAGCTTTAGAATATTTCAAATAGTACTAGCGGTACTTTTAAGTATAGCTACAGGAGTTGTTTGGATAACTGCCTATAACGATACTAGGTCAGTAAAAGAAATTGAACAAAAGGAACAGCAAGAAGAACAACTTGCTAATAGTTTTAATCTAACTTTTGATAATAAGTCATATAGTTTTGATGAGGAAGGAATGGCAGAAGTTGATATATGGACAATTGAAACTAGTAGTTTAGTAGAAGGCGTAAGAATGGTTTTGAAGTATGATAAATCTCAATTAGAAATTGTTGACATTAAAAAAGGCAATGCATTTGATATTTATGTTGATGAAGGTATAGATACAGATGAAGCAACAGCAATGTTATCTGGTGCATATGAAGATAAATTTACAGGTTATTCCAAACAGTTATTTGCACAAGTAATTGTTAAGAAAATTGGAGAAAATCCTAATGATGAGTATAATTTGGAAATATCAGATGAATCTTTAGTAACTTTATCTAATCAACCTCTAAGATCAATTCAAGGAGATAAACTTAAAATAAAATGAGACAAATTAAAACAAGAGCGTACTTAATGCTGGAATTTGCAGCAATTTTGGCACTATCTGGAGCAGTTTTATATCTTAATAACACTAAAGATTTAAATGAGCTTCAATTTGCTGAAGCTTCAACAAGCTTAACTTTTAAAGCAGAACCAGAAGTAATAAAACCTGGTCAATCGGTTACGTTATCTTGGTCTGCACCAGGCCTTAGTGACGTTTATATAAATAATGGTATAGGTTCTGTTGATAACGAAGGGATTGAAGTTGTATTTCCTAAGGTTGGGGATACATATGTTATAAAAGGATATTTGAATGGTAAAGAATATTCTGAACAGATCTTAATAAAAAGATCAAACTAAAGATAAGAGAAAATTAAGAAAATAAAACTAATAATAGAAACAATTATAGCGGCAATAAACCACATCATCATGTTTTTCCATTGTATTTCTTCAAGCCATAGTGCTTCATCCTCTTCTTCATGAATAGCTGAGAAAAAGAATAGAGTAGTTAAAATAATAAATTCATGTTTATCTAAATAGACTGCTGTTTCTGGAGAAAAAGCTTGTTGTTTAATTAATTCATTTCTAACTTTAACTGTTTGCTTGTAGCCAACAAAAATTAAAGCTATGTAAGAAATGAATAGTAATATTGCTGGTACCATAAATATATAATATCAGATTAGAATATAGATTATTTTAAACAGATTGTTTTAGCTGTTCAATAAATGCATCAGCATCTGAAACTAGAACTTCTCTTGGTTTAGAACCATTAGGTGGCCCTACAACTCCAGCTTCTTCAAGCTCTTCTAATAATCTTGCAGCTCTATTAAATCCAATATTTAATCTTCTTTGAAGATAAGAAGAAGATCCTTTTCCAGCTCTTACAACAACGTGTATTGCTTGTTCAACCAAATCATCACCAGAAATATCTCCTAGGGCTTCTGCGCTTGCTTCTTCATCTGACAAGTGTTTCTCTGTTATTCCTGTCTTATATTCAACTTCAGGCGCTTGATCTTTTATATATTGAACAACTCGAATAACTTCTTCTTGTTCAATAAATCCACTCTGAAGTCTTTCTGCCTTAGTTTTATCTGGAGCTTTATATAATAAATCACCAGCACCCATTAAACTTTCTGCTCCAATTCTATCTAGAATAACTCTTGAGTCAGTTGAACTTGTTACACTCATACCAATTCGTCCTGGAATATTAGCTTTAATAATACCTGTAATAACATTTACAGAAGGTCTCTGTGTTGCAAGAATTAAGTGAATTCCAACAGCTCTTGCTTTTTGTGCAAGTCTAACAATGGCATTTTCAGATTCAACTCGGTTTGATGTCATCATCATATCTGCCATCTCATCAATAACTACAACAATATATGGCATTGCAGCAAACCCCTTCTTTTGGTTATATGCCTCAATATTTCTAACCTGTTCTTTTGCCATATTTGTATATCTAGTTTCCATCTCTCCAACTAACCACTTTAGGGCATTAACAACTTTATCCATGTCGGTAATTACAGGAGTTAGAAGGTGAGGAATACCATTATAGTCCATTAACTCAACTTGTTTAGGGTCAACAAGAATAAGTTTAACTTCATCTGGAGTAAGTTTCATTATTAGAGAAGTTATAAATGTATTGGTCAAAATAGATTTTCCAGAACCAGTTGCTCCAGCAATTAGAAGGTGGGGCATTTTTTGAATATTTCCAATAACTGCTTCTCCATTAATATCTTTACCAATTGGAACAGGAAGCTGCACACTTGTTTGAAGCATATTTTCTGATTCCATTAACTCTTTCATTCGAACCAAATCTCTGTTTGTTCTTGGAACTTCAATTCCTAGGAATGTTGTTTCTGGAATTGTATCAACTCTAACTGCTTTTGAATCAACTCCTAGAGCTAGCGCTATATTTTCTGCTAATGTTGCGACTTTAGATACTTTAATACCTAGCGGAATATTTAGAGCATATTGAACAACTGAAGGTCCAATATATGCATCTTCAACAGATGCTTCAATTCCAAAGCTTGCAAGAATTTGCTCAATAATATCTGCATTTTGTTTTATAGAAGCTTCTTTTGCTTGAGATTTTTTATATGGAAATAGCAAACTTAGTGGTGGAAGTTTCCAATTTGGGAATTGTAAACTTTCTTGTTGTAGACCATCTTCACCTAAATCACCTTCTTTATAATTTATATCCTGATTTTCAGCTACCTTTTTCTTTGGCATAACAGTTGGCATTGGTTCTGGTCCATCATCATCTTGAGATTTATTCTTTAGAAGATTATTAAAATCACCAAATCTAGAAGCTTTTACAGGTTCTTCTTCTACCTGATCTTCTTCATCTTGATAGAAGAATAATTTACTAATTAATTCTTTTAGATAAGACAAAGCTTTCCCAATAATTTCGACTGTATTATTTAGGGAGAATGAAGCAGCAATTGGAATTAAAGGTAATGTTAATAAAATTAATATTAATTTTGTTGCAGCTTGAGTAGGAAATCCATCCCCAAAAATACTTACAATTATATAATATCCAACTTTTCCTCCTTCTGTAATTGTTGAATCTAGTTTAATTTCTTCCCAAGGTTGGCTAGTAAATGCTGTCATTAATCCAGCTGCAATAACAACAAGCAAGCCTTGTGCCGTCAGGCTTAAAGTACTCATAAAGGGTGTTTTTATACCTAAAAGTCTTAGCCCCACCATTACTAAATAAGGAGAGAGTAGAACAGTTGCGCTACCAAAAATAACTCTTGCTTGTTCAAAAATTGTTCCCTGATCTTCAGCGCTAGAAAATACTGCTATTCCAAAAAATACTCCTAAAATTATAAATACTAAGCCGGCAAAAGTCTGAGTTTCTTTACTGTCGTATGTAAATTTGTTTTTCTTTCTTCTTCCCATATAATTTTATATTGATACATTCTAATCCATAATAAGTATTTGCTCAAATTATTAGATTATCTGCATATGAATCTTAAAAATAGCATAAAAAACTATAAGACCTAAAGATATAGAGTTTGGCTATGTGCTGTGGGGTCTGCGGGTGTATACCGCATAGCGCAAACCTCAAGACTGTTCAAATAAATATATAAACTGTTGTACTGAAACGATTGATAACGTTACAATGACTTATGAAAGTAATGGAAAGTGATACAAAATTTGCTCATCTTGGAAAGCCAGGTGCAGCCTTCTCTAAAGGATTTCAAAGAAGATTAGATTTGATTAATAAACAGATAGATTTAACAAATAAGAAAATATTAGATCAAGGTTGTGGAGAGGGAGTATGGATGTCACAGTTTGCAAAATTTACTAGCCCAGAAAATGTATATGGATCTGATATTGATCCAGAATCAAAGCTTAATTACGAATTACGAATTAAAAATTTAGAAAATGCAGTTCCAGCAGAAAACTATAAAATTTGTGCAGCTGAAAAATTAGATTTTGAAGATAATTTTTTCGATATAGTTTTTTCTAATGAAGTTTTGGAGCATGTTAATGATGATAAAAAATCTGTTGAAGAGGTAAATAGAGTTTTAAAACCAGGTGGCTACTACATTGTATTTACACCTAATAGTGGCTGGCCTTTTGAAACTCATGGGATTTTTGTAAATGGAAAATATTATTGGGGAAATATTCCATTTTTACCTTGGATGCCAAAATTTATTTTCAAAAAATTCGCTCCTCATGTAAGAAACTATTCTAATGGAGAAGTTGAGAGACTATTTGATAAAGATAAGTGGGATATTATTTATCACAAACATGTATTTCCAGGCTTTGATGGAGCTGTAAGAAGATTTGGTTATTTTGGGAAAGTATTACAATGGAAATTCCATTTACTTGAGAAAACACCACTGCATTTTTTTGGAATTAGTCATTTTATTGTTGCTAAAAAGAAATAACTATTTTGCTTTTCCAAGACCTCCATATAACTTTACGCCTAAAGACTGAACAACTTTATCACCTCCTTTGCCAATCATTAGAAATATTCCTATAAAGCTAAAAGTAAGCAAAAGCCAAAAAATTCCAACTTTTTCAATTCTTCGAACAGAGCTGTTAAAGTTTTCTTTTATTGTTCCAACTTTATATTTACTTCTAGCTGCTTTCCAAAATAATTCTGTATCTTCTCCAATAATATAGTTAGGGTAACCTCCAATCTCATTGAATTTATCTTTCTTTACAATTGCTAATTGTCCTGTTCCATCTGGAAAACGTGTATAACGCATAAATCGTTTATATGCATTCCCCCAAACAAAAAAAGATCTATGTGAAAATTTTTTCACGTTTATATTGTAATAAGGTGTTGCAAAATCAAGTTTTCTCTTTTTAAATGAATCTAGTGCATTCTCTAGAAAAGTATTATTAAAAGTTACATCAGCATCAATAAAAACAAAGACATCACCTGTTGCTACCTTGGCACCATTATTTCTACCAACACTTGGAATTCCCCCGTCAACAACCTTTGCACCAAAATCTCTCGCAATTTTTCGTGTTATATCTTTTGAATTTGCATCAGCGACTATAATTTCGAAATCTTTATATGTTTGATTTTCTAAACATTCAAGCAAGATTGGTAAATGAGCTTCTTCGTTATAGGTAGGAATAATTATTGAAACTTTAGCTTTACTCACAGTTCTCTAGAAATTAGCAAGATAATAATATTTACTATTAAAAATAGTGTGAGTTTAACAACTGTTAACACTATATTAGTTAGTATATTAAGAAATTGAGGCTTCCTCGAGGATCTATAATTAACACTTGGCGTTGAAGTTTTTATTTGAGAATCACCCAAAACATTTCCAATTGATAAGTTATAGGCAACCAAAAAGGGCACAGTGAATGTTTCAAGCAATGCCCATAAAAGCCATGCAAAAGGTTTTAGCAAAAGTAATATTGAAGGATTTACTAATTTATTTGGACCATTAACTTTATCTGCAATATTAGCTAAAAAGACAACAAATATTCCTAAGTAAGAAACTGAAAATTTTGACTTAGGATCAGCATTAGCAATTTTTTTAGAAATTAATTTCTTTACAAGATGATCCCCGGATAAGGAAATTAAGCTCTTTAAAAAATTTAGCCGTGATTTATCAAG
>JAGQLJ010000153.1 GCA_020429495.1 Candidatus Dojkabacteria bacterium | reverse complement strand
CATCTTTGCCTGTTTCTTTTTTAAACTTCTTGATCATATCTTTTTCTTCATCTTCAGAAACCTCATCAGATTTACTTAAGATTATAATTTCAGGTTTATTAAATAATTCTTCATCAATATTCTTAAGTTCTTCTCTCATTGATTTATATTTTTCTAGCATGTCTTTATTTTCAAAGCTTACAAAGTGAGCAACATATTTTGATCTTTTTGTATGCTTAACAAAACCAGTTCCCAAGCCCTTTCCTTCAAAAGTACCTTCAATTAAACCTGGTAAGTCCAAAAGCGTAATGTCATCTAATCTTCCTTTTTGAGGATCAATTGTTGTAAATTCATAAGGTGCAACTTTTGCATTTGCATTTGTTAGTTCATTTAAAATTGTTGATTTACCTGCGTTTGGATATCCAATAAAGATAAAGTCACTTTGAAGTTCAAGTTCAAATCTAAACTGAGTAACTGGCATTTTTTCTCCCGGTGTCCACTTTTCCCAATTGCCGTATTCCTTGCTACCTCTAAAACTATAATTACCTCTTCCGCCTTTTCCACCTTCAAGTAACATTACTATTTCTTCATCTTTTGTAACTTCTGCTACTTTTTCGCCTAAATCGTTATAAACAACAGTAGCTAAAGGAACATCTAAGTAGTAATCATCCCCTCCAGCACCTGTTAATTGATTTTTACCACCTCTTTCACCATCTTCAGCTTTGTATATATTATCCTGTATTATATGTCCAAGATCATAACGACTTCTAGAGCCTTTAATATAAAAATTACCACCTTTTCCTCCATCACCACCATCTGATTTTCTAAACGGCCCCATAGAGGCAATACCGTTTCCTCCATCGCCAGCTTTACACTCTAATCTTATTTTATCTTTGAATTTCATTGCCTATTATAGCAGTTTTTAATTATCTGTACTTAGTTTTCAGAGATTTAGTTAAATATTACTTTATTTCAGCTGAAGCTACACAAATCCGCAAAATTTGTATTGCAATACAATGCATTGCAATATCTGGATTTGGTATAAACAAAAAGATCCGTAGGGGAAGCGGATTTGTGTAGCTTGGGTTGGCCATTGAAAGATGGTCAACCCACTAAATCATCTTTATATAAAATTTTATCATAACAATATGAAGTATTTAGAAATTAGCACAAAAGATTTATTCGAATATAAGTTTACAGCAAGCAGAGATAACAAAATTCGCTCATTTTGGTTAATAATAATAAAATCTATGTCTCAAGAATTAAAAAATGAAGTTAGACACAAACAAACAGATTTAGAGAAAGTTGAATTAAATACTTATAAATTTATAACAAAATCAGCATCTCAGAATCTAGAAGAATTTTTAAATCAATTCACAATTAGGTTAATCACTTCTGAAACTGACTCTTTATTTAATTTTCATTTGTTCATTTAGCTTATCTAATTAATATATCGGACTGTTCCTTGCAATAAGTATATTTTGCACGCATAATAAACTATGTACATATTAAAATTTTTTGCATGAAGAAAATACTTACCACATTCTTCTTAATAATTTCTACTTTCTTATTAATAGTTCCAACTGCAGCACAAGCAACTAGAACTTTAGAAGAAAGAGATCCAAACTCTTCAGGTGAACAAGTACAACAAAGTAGGTGTCAAAGAGTAACAGAAAGAATTGATGTTTTAGCACAAAAATATAATCAACATAAAGAAAGATATGCAATTAGATATAGAGCAATTTACAATCGAATCTCAAACCTTATAACAACTCTTGAAGAAGATGGCTACGATACAACAGTCCTTCAGCAAGATCTTAGTGAACTTGATTCACTAGTTGTAAATTTTAGTAGTGGTACAGAAGATTTAGTAACAGAGGTTGCAGCATTAAAGCAATATGCTTGTGATGGAGATAGAGATGGTTTTAGTAGTAGTAAACAAAAAATTCAATCTCAAATAGAAAATCTTAGAACCATAGCCTCTGATATAAAAGAGCTTGTTACAGTTCAAATAAAATCTGATCTTCAGTCTTTACAAAATTAAATTATTATTAAACATATTTATGGAATCAAATACAATGGAAGATTCAGCAATGCAAGATAGTCTAAATAGTGCTGTTGCGGAAGTTAATCCTAAACCAATAAAAAAAGAAGATCCTAAAATGGAGACACACTACGATCCAAAAAGAAATAGTAAACCTTTGCTAATAGTAATTGTTCTTCTTGCAATTGTTGGCATAGTTGCAGCTATTTTTGTGGTGTTTAGTAGCATGCCAAAATCTAGTGAAAACCTTAGCGTTGTGCCTGAAAGTTCAGATGAAACACTTGATAGTGAAAATTTTACTCTTGAGACAGATCAAACTGCATCTATTGATACTGAAGATAAATCGTCAAATGAGCAAATAAATGATACAATTAGCGACCTTGATACATTTTTTGGAGATTTAAACTCTACAAATGACTTTGAAGATCTGAATATAAATTATGATGAATAAGAAAGTAAGATTATACGGGGCAGATTGGTGTAGTGATTGTATAAGAGCGAAAGTATTTCTTGAAAATCATAATATTGATTTTGAATATATTGATGTAGATCAAGATGAAAAAGCTAATCAATACGTAGTTGAAGTAAATCCAAATAAGAATAGAACCATACCTGTGATTGAAATAGAAGGAAGAGAAGATAGGTTAATCGAACCAACTAATGCTGAACTGAAAAGATTTTTTGAAATTTAGTGAATTTTTGATTCTTAATTTTTTACTTTTGATTTTTAATGTTTATGAGCTATCCAGTAGTATATCTAAAAAAAGATAAAGAAAAGCCAATATTAAGACGTCATCATTGGATTTTTTCTGGTGCAGTTAAAAAATTTCCTGAAAGTTTTAGTAATGGAGATATATGCCAAGTAAGAAGTCACTATAATAAAGTTCTAGGACACGCATATTTTAATGATAAAACAACAATTTCAGGAAGAATGATTAACTTTTCTGAAGAGAACCCGCTAGCTTCTATAGAAAAAAATATTTTAAATGCTATTTCACTAAGAAAAAAATTATTTGATGCAAAAATTACTAATGCATATAGATTAATCAATGGAGAAGGAGATTTAATTCCTGGGTTACTAATTGATAGATATAACGATAAATTAGTGATTCAAATTAGCACGCTAGGAATTGAGAAGCTTAAAGATATGATTATTGATGTATTAGTAGAAAATCTAGGTGAAGAGATTGATCTAATTTTTGAAAAATCAACAATGAGTTCCAGAAACCATGAGGGACTTGATAAAATCGAAAAAGTAGTTTGGGCTAAGCATAAAGGTGCAAGAGTACAAACAGAAATTTTTGAAAATGAAGTTAAATTTATTGTTGATGTAAAAAATGGTCATAAAACAGGATTCTATTTAGACCAAAGAAACATGCGTGCTTATATTGCTAGTTTAATTAGAGGCAAGAAGCTATTAAACTGCTTTAGTTATACTGGAGGATTTTCAGTTTATGCAGCACTAAGTGGAGCAAAAGAAGTAACCTCTGTAGATATTTCTGAAGAGGTAATAAACGGTGCAGTTAAGAATTTTGAAGCTAATGGACTTGATCCTGAAAATCATAACTTTGTAGCTTTAGATGTTTTTGAATTTTTAGAAGATCAAAAAGAACTTGACTATGATATCGTTATTCTAGATCCTCCTGCATTTGCTAAAAAGAAATCTGATTATGGCGCTGCATGTAGTGGTTATAGAAGATTAAACACAGAAACTTTAAAGAGAATGAAGTCCGGAAGTATTTTACTTACTTGCTCATGTTCATATCATGTTGATACTGACTCGTTTTTGAAACAAGTAAAGAAAGCTGCTGCGGATTCAGGAAAAACTTTAAGACAAATTCAATCACATAGACAAGCAGAGGACCATGTTTTAAATCCTTTTCATCCAGAGTTAGATTACTTAAAAGGTTTTGCTTTCTGGGTCGAATAAATTATTTTCTCCATCTTTTTAAAGTTGGGATTTGCAAAAGTGCAACCCATCTTAATGGTGCAATCCAACCTTTTTCTTTTAGCGCGTTATTAACAATCAGTTTCATTTCTTCTTTTGAAGCATTTGGATTACAGAAAGATCCATCTTTATAACAAAGATTGCAGTACATACTATTTAAAGATCCATCCGCTTCAGCTCCTTGATTGTCTTTTAAAGGCATTCCACAAGATTGGCATTGTTTTTCCATATTTAGAATATTAACAATTATTTTTAAGTTTATACCATATTAAAGATCGACTGCATATCAATTATTGCCTTAAGAATATCTATATAATAAGCATTTTTTTCAAGAGTTTCACTTCTAACTTTTTTGTTATTAGTAAATGAATAGAATGAATTTACAGCATCAATGTATATGTCATATAAGAATTTATGGTCTATAGTATCAAAGCCAGTTAAGTAATTGTACATACGTATAAATATACTTGAATACTCAAGAATAACTTCTTCAATAATTTTATTAGAAAAAAATTCAGTGTTTGAAATAATTTTTATACCAAAGAAATCTATATCAATAAGATATAGATGATCCTCAGTATCTTCTTTTGTTTTTCCGAAAATAAATTGTTCAATACTAATATCGTTAGGGATAAGCTCACCAGTTTTTATGCCGTGTTCTAAATTATCTATTTTAGTACGAAGTATCAACGGTATGTGAATCTTTGGGTTTATATTCCAGCCTTTAGGCAAACTTGGTGATGCTTCAATAAGTTTGATTAATCCCCTTATATTTACTGATTTAATACCTTCTTCAATCTCTTCCGCAAATCCATCATATATTATTGAAAAATCCGGTACTAAAATACCTCTATTTCTCATTCCAAAGTCTTTATACATTCTTATACAATTGGAAACTATATTATTAAGCAATTCCATTGTTTGTTGTTCCTCAGGAATGTCTTTAAGGATGCCAGTTATAGTTCCTCCTTTCTCTGGATCATCTATTACGAGACCAATATCACGAATTATAATTGAATCATCAGAAGGTATACTAGAAAATCTAATATCTCCAAATGCAACTGTTGAGTTAGGGAAATAATCATCTTTTTGTTCATTACTAGGTTCATAATACATGAATGGATTATACCTTATGCAGTAAGTATAATCATCGCTTTCTAGATTCTTCGTAAATCTTTATATATTCTTCCACTGAAGTTTTAGCAACAGCTTTTCCAATTAAATCTAATGGTAAGTTCTCTAATTTTGTAAATTTTACACAAGATTTTCCTTTATTTAGCTTCTTTCCTGTCTTTATATATTCTTCTTCAAACCATTTTTCTTCTTTAGAATTCGCATACAGACCCATTAAATAAACCGCCATATAGTTTTTCTGAGAACCAAGTGCTGCGTACATTAAAGGCTGTTTATTGTACGTTATAGGATAAGTTGCTAATGGAATTTGATAAGTAATCATTCCCCAATTCATTGCTTCCTCATATCCCTTTGGAAGATTTTTTAGAATTACTTTCCTAACTTCTTTAATTGCATTACGCCTATCTTCAGGTAAGGAATCAATATATCCTTCGGGTGTTGATGCATTACTTTTCATGAATTTTTTGTATAATTTTTTATATTTATT
>JAGQLJ010000152.1 GCA_020429495.1 Candidatus Dojkabacteria bacterium | reverse complement strand
TCTGTTTTACCAACACCTGTTGGTCCTAAGAATAAGAACGAACCCAATGGTCTTTTGTCTTCCCCAAGTCCTAGATGCGATCTTTGTATCGCAAGTGATAGATTATCTACTATATGATCTTGACCAACAACTCTGCTCTTAAGATTATTAGCTAAGTTAGCTAATTTTTTATTTGAAATATCAGAGGCTGCAATTGGTATCTTTGTCCAATCAACAACAGTTTGCTTAATTAAATCAGCAGTTACAGTTTTTTTATACTTCTTTTTAACTGATTTCTTTCCTTCAATTAGTCCTTCAATCTGATCAATTAGCTTTTCTTCTCTGATTTTGTATTTCATTGCATCATCCATTCTTTTTCTTCTTACAGATTGTTCTTTCTTTTCTTGAGTAGCCATTAGCTTTTCTCCAAGCTTAGATAGCTCAGGTTCGATTGCAACTTCTCTACCTATTTTTACACTTGCAGCTGCCTCATCCAACAAATCAATTGCCTTATCTGGCAGATATCTATCTTTAATAAATTTATCAGATAGTTCAACTGCTTCTTTTATTGCATCAGGAGTAATTTTTACTTTATGATAGTTTTCAAAGTCTTTTTTCATAACAGAAAGAATCTTTTTTGTACTTTCGACATCTAGTTCATTAATAAAGATTGGTTGGAATCTTCTAGAAAGTGCAGAATCTTCTTCAAAATACCTATTATATTCTTCAGTTGTTGTTGCGCCAATAACTGTTAGTTCAGAGTTTGTTAAATATGGCTTTAGAATGTTTGCCACATCTAAAGTATCCTTGCCGCCAACCGAACCAGCACCTACAATATTATGTATTTCATCAATGAAAATAATTACATTTCCATCTTCAATAGCCCTATTAATTAAGTATGATATACGCTCTTCAACATCTCCTCTGAGTTTTGCTCCTGCAATTATTGAAGCTACATCAACATTTAAAACTTTCTTTGATATTAAAGATGCAGGCAAATCCTGATCTATTAATCTATTAACAAAGCCCTCTACTATTGCAGTTTTACCAACACCAGCATCTCCAACTAGTATTGGATTATTTTTAGTTTTTCTAGAAAGAATATGAATTAACCTTTGAACCTCTTCATCTCTACCTGTTATTGTTGGGAATCTGCCTTCTTCTGCAAGCTGATTCATATCTCTTACAAAGAATGGTAGCTCATCTGCCGCAAGAGATGAGTCTGAATCATCATCATATCCTTCTGAGTTATCTAACATTGAGTAGTTACCTAGAGAATTGACTGCGTCCTTTAATGAAATATAGTTAATACCTGCCTTCTTCATATCTTCAACAAACTTTAATCCTTTCATTTTGAACATAGCAAGGAATAAATGTTCTGTACCAACAAAAACTTGGTTTAAATCTACAGAAGTTAAGTATGCTTCATTGATGAGCTCTTTTATTTGAGATGAAAAAACTGGCATATTTCCAGGCTTAGAATCGGGCTCTGCAGTTAGCTTTGATAGCTCAGTTCTAATCCTATTTATAGTTGTTGTATCATCAATACCTAGTTTACTTAGTAGTTCTTCAACTACTCCTCTTTTATTTTCAAGCAATGCAAGAAATATATGTATAACTAAGAATTCCGTGTGTAAGAATCGTTTGGCAATAGAAT
>JAGQLJ010000151.1 GCA_020429495.1 Candidatus Dojkabacteria bacterium | reverse complement strand
CTTAACACCTCCCGTCTTCCAACTCCGTTGGAATCCACCCTCCTCAAGGAGGGAACTATAAAATATGGACAACATAATAAACGAAGTAAAAGAAAAAATACAAAATAGTAAAACAGAAGAAGAACTAACTAACCTTTGGAGAGAATATTTAGGTAAAAATGGTAAGGTTAGAGATTTAATGGATAAAATTAAAGAAATTTCTAATAAGGAAAAGAAAGAATATGGGCAATCTGTTAATAAATTAAGAACTGAACTAGATAATTTAATAAATTCTGCTAAAAATAAGCTTCAAAGTGGAGCAAATAGTGAATATTTAAATAAATCTTTAGTAAAAATCAGTAATAAAAAGCAAAAAGTTGGACATTTACATCCACTAACCGAAACTATTAATGAAATTAACAGTATTTTTAAGAGAATGGGTTACAGTGTTTACGATGGTCCTGAACTTGAAACAGATGAATACTTATTTCAAAGATGTAATTTACCTCTACATCACCCAGCAAGAGATTTACAAGACTCAATCTTTGTAGATGAACCAAATATACTGCTAAGAACTCAAACTTCATCAGTTGAAGCACATGCACTACAAGATTTGGAGCCTCCATTTAAGATTGTTGTTCCAGGAAGAGTTTATAGAAACGAAAAAGTAAATAAAAGTAACCACTTTTTATTTCATCAATACCAACTAGTTTGTGTGCAAGAAAAAGTTAGCTTAGCTGAACTTTTTGCAACAGTTACACATATGTTTAAAGAATTTTATGGAGATGATGTAAAGATAAGATTTAGAACAAAATATTATCCAGAAGTTGAACCAGGTGCTGGAGTAGACATGCAGTGTCCTTTCTGCAAAGGAGAGGGTTGTGTTGTTTGCAAAAAGAGAGGTTGGTTAGAAATGGCTGGAAGTGGAATTATTCATCCAAACATGATGAGAATGGCAGGATTAGATACAAACAAATGGCAAGGCTTTGCTTTTGGTTTTGGCTTAGATAGACTTGCAATGACTAAGCACGATATTAGAGATATACGTACACTTTTAGGTGGAGATCTAGCTTATAAAACTTACGTTAGATAATTCCAAATTATTCTCCCCTAGAGGGGAGTACACTACGTAGCTTTAGCGTAGTAGTGAGAGGGGTGTAACAGTAACACCTTCCGTCTTCTCCTTCGCTAAAGCTACGGAGAATCCACCTTCCTCAAGGAAGGAATTTATTCAAGAAAATTGTCCCTTTTTTCTAGTTACTATTCACCTACAAGGTGATTTTTTATTGGCGTTTTGCGATCATAGCGAAGCAATCTCGTTGGATTGTCAGTTGACATACAATGACGATTCATGGTTCCCTTCGATAAACTCAGGGCAGGATCGGCTCACCATGACAGTTAGAGGATGACCTTAGGGGACTGCCACGTCGTACTACGTACTCCTCGCAGATCGTCGGACTATATAATCAATGACTATAAATAACTATCAATTACAATTAATTATCTTTGAAGAAATAATTCTTTAATTTGATCTTGTGATAAATCTTTAACTAGCTCATTCCTAACAATAACCACATACTTCGCCAATTTAATCTCATTATTTTTAGCTAATTCAATAAAACAAGCTTTTATCTTTCTCCTAATTCTATTTCTGCTAACAGCACTTTTTGCTACTTTTTTAGACACAATAACTGCCAATTTAGCATTCTCTAAGCCATCTTCGTACCATAACTTTATATCAAAGTAGTCGTTAGACACTCGTTTACCTTTTTTTACAATGTCAGGAATTTCCTGCTTATTTATTTTGTACTTACTGTTTAGCATAGTTGATTATAGTATAAATGTCGATTGTTT
>JAGQLJ010000150.1 GCA_020429495.1 Candidatus Dojkabacteria bacterium | reverse complement strand
CAAAAAGCGATAGAATCAGTAGGAATGCTGTATTATACTAACAAAAACAGAAGTATGGTTAGATGGGTTAATGACAATGAATTAATTCCAATAAGAACATACAACATAGATGAATACAAGGGAAACTTAAAGGGGGCTATTGTTATTTATGAACACCCACCAGATGAGCTGCCAGAAGCAAAGTTTCATAATTACTTATATAAGATAACTTATGACCCAGTAAAAGACGACAACTGGGGGACATCATTGGCTTCAGTTATTGTTTACAAAGGTATTCCAAACAAGATGTGGGAGGTGGGGCTTTCAGATACTATAGTTGCAGAATATATAGGGAGGTTAGATAAGGTGAATGACATGCATGAAATTGCATTTAAGTTGGCATGTTATTACAATGCTAAGATACTTCCAGAAACAAATATACCAGACATTGTTAGATATGCTGAAATGACTAAAAGGTACAGTACTCTACAACCTGCTTTAACAGTTGCTATAGGGAAGATATTATTGAATCCTTCGTTTAAATACAGTGTTGGTATAGATATGTCATCGGTCAAGGTACAGGAACAAGGAACTCAATTATTAGCACAATGGTTATTAAAAGAAAGGAATATAAATGAAAATGGTGAGGCTACAGCGACTAATATTGACTATCTGTACACACAGCGTGGAATAGAGGAAATGATAGCTAGTGGACAACCAGGCAACTATGATTATTTTAGGTGCTTACAGATACTAGCATTGTGGTTATCTCAGGAAGAGGAAGGGTATATTGATGAACCTAAAGTTAATGAGGTGTTTAAAGAACTTAACGCATATTTTAAAACTAAAAAAAATTATGGATATCAATCATTCAGATAATATTGACGACAAATTGAGACTATCTCAAAGACAAAAAAGGGCATCAAATTCAAAGTGGTATGAATTGAATGCAGATAAAATAGCATCTACAGTGGGCTATAATACAGATTCTGTAAAAGAAAGATTTAAGACCAACTATAATATATACAATGGCAAAGGGAAGCTAGAAGACTTTAATGATTACATAACACTATCTGCATTTGCTAAAGAGGGTATTGATATAGGGTTAACAAGGCATTATGATATATTGTCATCTATAGCTTCATCAATGGTTGGAGATGAAGCAAAGAGACCATTTAACCCATTGTGTGTTGATATATCACCAACGGCTACAACACAAATAAAGCAAAAAAGGCTTGAGCTGGTGCAAAAGTATATTCAGGAAACAATTATCGCACCTATACAACAACAGGTGCAACAAGAGATTCAGTCGCAAATACCACTTGATGAGGATGGTAATCTGCAAATAAGTGAAGAAGAGCAACAACAAATTCAAGAACAAATGTCTCAACAGGTTGAGTCAATGACGCTTCCAGAGATTAAGCAATATATGAAAAAGACCTTTAGGTCATCTGGCAGCAATGCAGGTCAAAAGATATTAAACTGGGTTATAAGGAATCACAACATGAAGTTTTATTTCAATGAGGCATTCAAGAATTTAATAATAACGGGTCTTCCAGTTATGACAGCACCTATATATAACGGCAAATTAGAAGTTCATCTTGTAAACCCATTAAATTTTGACTATGGTGGAGGGAAAGGCAAGTTTGCTATTCAGGATGCAGATTGGTGGAAGCATGAAGAGGATATAACTATAGCTGAATTATTTAGAAGACATGGCAAAGAGTTATCAAAATCTGATATTTCAAAAATTGACGACAGCCTCTCAAGTTACTCAATAAATGATTATGATGATAGTAACCTAATAAACGAGTATGTAAGGACTGAAGATGGAAGGCACATAGATATTATGACACCAGAGGGGCAGTCAATAATGGCAAACTTAAAATCAAGAGCCAGATCCGGGGCAGGGTATAAGGCAGGAAATCAATATGTTAGATATGTGCACACAGCATGGAGAGCGCTTGCAAAATACAAAGAGATAACTATAGTACATCCTGATACTGGTGATGAGATGAAGGTTATAAGAAGTGAACACTATAAGTATTCTCCAGAAACAGGTGATTTAAAAGAGTCTGAATTTTGGATTCCCCAGCTGTATGAAACTATAATAATAGAATCTGGCGGAGAAAAGATATATATTAGACAGCAACCAATTAAAAATCAGTATAACTCACTAAATGACGTGTATAATGTTAGTGGCCCATATTATGGATTTGCATGGGGTTCATTCTATGGAAACAGTGATTTTGTTGCACCATTAGATAAGGCTAAGCCAACTGCTTACGATTATAATGTAATTAGGTCAAAAATAAACAAAATAATATCTAAAGATAAGGGAAGGATCTTAACGCTATATATAAATCAAAAACCTGCGCAATATACAACAGATCAATGGATGGAGTTGATTAATGAGGAAGGGTTTATGGTTATGGACTCTACTGATTCAAGAGGATTTGACGCCCAGGGTTTAAAAACTTTGGATTTAACAAATATGCAAGACTTAACTTCAAAGTTAAATTATTTGAATTATCTAAAAGAGGAGGCGACTAATGCAATGTCATACAACTCATCGAGGCTTGGTCAGATAAGTCCATATATGACAGCAACAAATAATCAACAAAATATAATACAGTCTATGTCTCAAACAGAAGACATATACTCAACATTTAACTTATTTAAAGAACAGTTCTTAACACATCTTGTAAGACAAGCTAAGATAGCTTATCTTGAAGATCCAACACCATTATCATACGTCTTAGATGATTATTCAATTGCAGAGTTATCAGTTGATAGTGACACATTAGAGATGGCTGAACTCGCTGTTTATGTCTCCAATGATACAACAGATGTAGATAATTCGCTAATGTCAAAATCACTATTGCAGTCAATGGCATCTTCTGGCGCAATAACATTCACTGAGTTAATGAAGTCTATATGGTCAAAATCTGGTATAGAGTCATTAAATATTGCAGAACAAGCAGAAGAGAGAAGACAAATGGAGCAGCAACAGCAGCAGCAGCATGAGAAACAAATGGTTCAACAGCAAGCTGATGCTGCTCAACAACAGATGCAGAACCAGCAGCAATTTGAACTAACAAAGCTTGAATTAGAGTATGAGTACAAGCTAAGGATGGCAGAATTAGATTCTCTTAAGTTTGCAAACCAATATGATATAGATAGAGATAATATCAATGATACCACTGAAAGACAAGAAATTGAATTGGCTACACAAGTAAAAGAAAATCAAAAAGATAGAGACGCTGAATTACAGCGATTAAGAGAGGAATTAAAGGCAAAAAAAAAAATAAAAAAAATATCTACAAAAAAAATAAATAAATAAAT
>JAGQLJ010000149.1 GCA_020429495.1 Candidatus Dojkabacteria bacterium | reverse complement strand
ATGTAATTAAACTTTTCGCTAATAGATTTAGAGTTGATGAATATAAAGAATATTTTGAAAAAATGATAAAAAATCTTAAGTTAGAAATGAATAGCGATTTTGAAAGAAGAGGAGTTGATACAATGATTCAATTCTATAAGTTTATTGAAGATCATTATATTTTTGATCCACCTCAAAAAACCAGATATAAGTTGGTTGATAAAGTTATGGACTCAATTTTCTCTATTGAGCCGATAGAAAAGCTTTCTAAAAAAACACTTCAGACTATTAAGAAACTTAAATCTTAGCTGACTTTCTAAGCTTGCTAAAAATTTTTTTAATTGGTCTATGGAGTATTGTTCCTCTGCTTTGGTCGGAAACAATATCAATAACTTTATAAATTAATTTTCTTTTCTTAGAATAACCTTGTCTTTCAATTAATCGGTTAGTTTCTATTATTGATTTAACACGAAGGTTATTTAACTTCTTTTTATATTGAATATCAAACTTTCTATCTTCATGTTTAAATGAATCATAAATCTTTTTCAATTGAGCAACTACCTCTTGAGCATTTAAAAACTTATAGTTGCTTATATTTTCTTTAAACTCACTTAGTTTACTTCTATCTTTATCTAATTCTAAAAGAGTATTCCAAGCCTTTGAAATATAGTCTTTTCTAGAAAATACTTTGCCTAAATCATATGTTTTCACAATGTTGCCTGGCGCTCCAATATAAGTACAAATTACATATTTATTTGCCTTTAGAGCCTCGTGTAAAACAAGATTAAAAGTTTCGGCACATTGTAAAGGTAACAAAACGACATCGATTTTATTTAGTATTTCAGCAATTTTTTTATGATCAAAAGAATCAATTAATTCAAGATTCTTAAACTGGCCTAACTCATCTTTAAATTCATCATTAGGACCTGCAACAACCCAATCAAAACTTTCTTCTTCGTCTTTTTTTATTAAGCTTAAGAATTCATTAGCTCCTTTAAATTTAGTGAATGTTCCAATAAAACCTATTGCTAATTTACTATTTGTGCCATTCTTTGAACTTAAAACTTCTACATCAACAGGGTTAGGAACAACTTTAATCTTATTTGCTGCAGCATTGTTAAATTCTACTGTTTTTTCTTTTACAAATTCAGATGGTGCAATAATCATATCTACATTTTGAAGCACTGTTTTAATAAGCACACTTCTATTTTTATAATACAGTGATTCCTTCTCTCTAAGATTGCTGCTTTCTATCTTATTTATATTTTCATTTATATTATCTTGTATTGAAGAGCTTAGGCTTAAATCCCAATATGGCGGATAGAAGAAACTAAAGTCATGAATATGTAGTATTGAATCGATGCCAAGGCTATTTGGAACTAAAAGCATTGAAATTGGATAACCAAGAACACTATGAAAATGTACAACCTTAGGTTTAATCAAATTAATTAATTCTTTAAATTGGCTATCAAATTTCTTGTCATTCAATTTATAGTTATTCTTTTTAAACCCACCTTTTACATAAAGTGGCTTTGATTTTTTATTTTCATCCCAAATTTTTAATATGCAGGCCTTTTTATCATCCCAATATAAAATATAATTATCATATTCATCATTATATTTAACAATTTGTTTAATAATTTGTTCAATTCCACCCTTTGCATTATCAACAGAATCCCTAACAACATGTAGAATTCTTTGTTTTGAACTAAAAAAATTCTGATGAAACCACCAGTTTTGATGCATTGGAGTAGTTGGTCCTTCTTCTAAAACTCTATCAAGCCATGCTCTAACTTCAGGATATTTTTTTTCAACAACTTTATCGTTCTTAAATACTAATGCTTCAGAAGTATATTTTTCTTGTTGTGTGGCAAAGCTTCTACCACCTTCATGCTGAATAAAAGTAGAGTCATCATTTATATTTAAAAATCCTGCTTTATGAGCTCTTAGGCAATAGTCATTATCTTCTCCATATCCCTTACCATAAGTATCCATATCTAAATACCCAATTGAATCAATAACTTTTCTTTTTATATACATGCAATACCCAACATTAGTTAAAGTTGTAGGATAGCTATAAATTGAAATATCGTTAAAGGTTTTGCCCCAAGAATCAAGGTTGTATCCTTCTGGAATTGGATTAGATTTATAATAAAAATCGGGTACATTTAGAAGTCCAGCTCCAGAATTTGTAAATGGTGATACAGTGCCTATTTGATCGTTAGAATAAGCACAGTCTACCAATTGTTTTAGCCAGCCCTCAGTAACCTCTGTATCACTATTTAATAAAACAACATCGCCTGTTGAATATTTCATTCCACGATTATTTGTTCCAGAGTAGCCAAGATTTTCATCATTATAAAAAACTTCAACTCTCGGATCTTTTACTGTTTTTAAAAACTTTTTTATTTCAGAATCTGGTGATTTGTCATCTATTACTAGCAATCGGAACTTATATCCAGCATCTTTTTCTAAAACGCTAGCAATTGATTTTTTTACATAATCAAGTGCATTGTACACGGCAATTATTATGTCAACACTTTCAGGTTTTGATTCCATAGATTATACTAAGCTTAATACTATATATTATATTAGCAAAGCAGGTATTTTTATATA
>JAGQLJ010000148.1 GCA_020429495.1 Candidatus Dojkabacteria bacterium | reverse complement strand
AATATTTAATACTTTTGATCTGCTTTTACTCTCTAATTTTTACAAATGTATTTAAAGATTTTTTTGACTGGTATTACGATCCTTACATAATCACTAATCAAAGAGTAATTCACTATGAATTTAAACCTTTTTCAAGATATGAAGTTAAGGAGACAGAATTAGTTAGTATAGAAAATGTTACAGAAGTTTCAGCAGGTTTAATTGCAGGGCTTTGGGGTTATGGAACGCTGACTGTATCAACGGAAGCTCATGATGAGCTTTTTATCTTTAAGAGGGTGCCTAACCCAACAAAGGTAAGAGATATTTTAATTGATTTAACTAGAGTAGCTAGAAAATACGATGGTGGGCCTAGATAATGTAGGAGACTTAGTTCAGATGCTTGGAATAATAATTGCTTTATTCCATTTTCTTGCTGGGTTTGTATTATATAGAGATATGGTTAGAATAAGCCGAGTAATTAGAACAAGAAAATCAATTTTGTTCATGTTTTTAAGTAATGTTTATATTCTTACTCTTCTTGCAATAATAATATTGTTTATTATTATTTAATAACGGCTATTATTGTGTTTTCGGACTTTATAAATAAATTCATCTAATTTTTCATTTTTATCTTAACTTTTATTTTTTTGATATACTGGTTAAGGAGACTAATTAAATCAAATGACCATAAAATTCGACTATATTAATGGAGCTGAAACGGACAAAGTCTGGTCAAAGGTATACGGCTATACTCCCGAATCTAAAGCAGATCAAGAACAATTGGGTTCAATGTATGCAGTTTTTAAATTTGGAACTGAGCTTGAAGATTTTGCAATAGATAAATTTGCAAAAATAGTAATAGAATCCTTACAAACAGCTTACTTTGAAGAGCTTAAAGAATATAAATCCACACTAGAAAGACTAGAAGAAGCCTGCTGGAAAATGAAGTCAAAGATTGACTTGTTGCTTTCAAGAGAAGAAGAAGCTTCTAAAATCGGAATTGATGTAGAAATGTCTATTGCAGTTTTAAAGAATATGTATCTTTATGCTGTTACAGTTGGAGAAAGTAAAATATTTATTGAGAGAGAAGGTAATTTTGTTGATATTTCTGAAGGACTTACTGATAGAGGAAAACAAGGATTCTTAAGATCTGCAAGCCTTGAGCTTCAAGATGATGACAAAATCTGCTTAACAACTTCAAATGGTAATAAACATCTTCTAAATATAGAAGAAGCATTAAATAAATTAGACAAGAAAAAATTAATTGAAAAGGGCACGCAAGAAGGAGTAAGTATCATGTTTATTGCAGATGAAAGTCAAGAGTGGGCAGTTCCAGAATTAAAAGAAGAAGAAATAAAAGATACAGATAAAGGTGCAATTCCAAAGGAAGAAAAGGAGGATAATCTAGATATAAACTCAATGATTTCAGAAGATGATAATAATATTGAGACAGAGTTTGAAGAGAATGTTGAGGAAGAGATAGATGATGATATTGAAGAGATGGTTGAAGCACATGGTGAAGATCACGAAATGAAAGAAGAGACTATGGTTGAAACTACTGAAGAAATGCACCAGATGCCTAATAACAGAGTAGAAAATATAAGAAATAAAGCAGCAAGTATTTTTGCTTCAATTAAAGAAAAAATTCCAAAGAGAAAAAAAGATGATCATCAAGAGGAAGAGGATGCATATCAGCCACCAATAGATTTAGAGGAAGATACTCCATATAGTCAGCGACGAGAAATTGAAGAAGAGGAGATTCAGTATGAGGAAGAAGGTGAGAAAACTGCTTTAATGAAAGTTTTAGATACCACTCTAGGTACAGTTGCTACAGTTGTTGCGGCAGTACAGAATCACTTTAAAGATAATAAAAAAACTTACGCACATATTATTAATACTATTTTCTCTAAAACAAAATCAGTATTAATGGCAATTTACTCAATTTTTGAGAAGGAAGTACTGGGTAAAAATCTAGACAGAAGAAGTATGAATAGAAGAAGGGTAAAAAGAAATAGATATCTATTCCTTATTCTTGTGTTCTTTATACTTTTTGGATCTTATTCAATTATTCGAAATGGAAATAATAGTGCAAAGGTTACTGAAGCAACAGAGAAATATCAGGGGAAAATAGATGACTATAATGGTGAAATGCAATCTATTCAGCAAGAAATTCAAAATGAGACATATGCAGCAGGAGGAGATGATAAAACACAGTTAATTGAAAGATTATTGGATTTGGAAGGTAATGTTGATACAACAATAGCTCAGCTTGATTCTGATGATGTTTTAAAAAATAAAGCAAAGTTTTTTGAGCAACTAAGATCGCTAAGTAACTCTGTAGATGTTGCAAAAGACGATGTTCTAAACATTGAAGCATTTTCAGAACCTGAAATTATTGCAGATTTATCAAGGCAATTTAATGATGCAGAACTAACAGATTTAGAATATTCAGAAGGTTATTTATTTGCTTCAGATGAAGGTAGAGATGTAATTTATAGAATAGCTCCAGAGATTGGTGCTGATGTTGAAGTGCATGAAACAGATGTTACATCGCCACAAATTCTTGTTAGAAGTACTAATGGAGAGATTATTGTTTATGATAAAGATGAAGAAGCTGTAATGGGGCATTTTGATCCAACAGATAAGGAATCTTTAAAGAGATACGAAAATTTAATCCCACCGTCAGTTGGAAAGCCTGTTGAGTCTGCTATGTTTGATTCAAACGGTGCCTTATACGAAATTAATCAAGTTCATCAACAAATATTCAAACGAGAAGCTGCTGGGGACACTTTTGCAAATGGTGGAGCAACATTCCAATCTCAAAATCCTCCAAACTGGAAACAAGATCCAGAGCTGGCAAAAGCAATTGATATAGAAGCACCATATGAAATATATGTTCTTGCCCAAGATTTAGGAGTTAGAAGATATCTATCTGGAGGACCAAATACACTAGAAAGACAGACCTATATAAATTTATTAGATTCTGACTTTACAGCAATGCAAAAAGCAACTGCTTTAGATG
>JAGQLJ010000147.1 GCA_020429495.1 Candidatus Dojkabacteria bacterium | reverse complement strand
AAAAAAAGGACCATTCATCGATTTAAAATTAATGAACAAGGTTCGACAACAAAAAGCACAAGGAGGAAATAAATCAATCAAAACTTGGAGTAGAAGTTCAACAATCACTCCAGATATGGTTGGGTTTACATTCGAAGTGCATAATGGAAGATGGTTTATGAAAGTGTTTGTAACAGAGTCAATGGTTGGACATAAACTTGGAGAATTTGCTCCAACAAGAAAGTTTAATGGACACAGTAAGAAAGGTAAGATTGCAAAATCTACTGGATCAACTGGAAGTTCAAGCGAATAATTAATAGTTAAAAGATAAAAGTTAAGAATTAAAATGGAAACAACAGCAGTTAGAGAAAAAGGAGATGATAATCCTGAATATGTAGATATTGAGAGATTGATGGAGCCTATGAAGGGAATAAATGAAAGATATGGAGATGAAGTTACTGTTATGGATAGAATTACAGCATTTTATAGAGGTCAACTATTAATGCAGTTGTCTAAAGGTATAGATACAACAGGATTATCTTTAACAACTTATTTACAAGACGCTATGACTACATTACAAAATGTCGGTGAAGATTTTGAGTCAAGTAGAACGAATGATGCTTATAGTAGACTGTTAGGACAATGGGAAGGAATTAAATTTACTGAACAAAAGCATTGGAGAGATGCAAATAAAGATTAATTAATAGAAGTAATTATGGATACTAAAAGAGTAATAGCAAAAGCAATAAATGTAAAAGGATCAGCAAGAAAAGCTAGAATACCTGCAGATGTTGTACGAGGTATGAATGTAAATGATGCTTTAGCAGTTTTAGAATATATGCCAAAAGGTGCAGCAAAAGATGTTGCAAAAGTTATTGCAAGTGCAAAAGCAAATGCAGAGCATAACTTTAATATAGATGGCGATAATCTAAAGGTTGCAAAGGTGTATGTAGGAATTGGAATGAGATTAAAAAGAATGAAACCAAAATCAAGAGGAATGGCTTCAGTGATTAACAAACATTTTTGCAATATAACAGTTGAACTAACAGAAGATAGAGCAGAATCAGGCACTGTTAAGCCAAAAGCTAGCAAAGTTGAAAAGAAAGAAAAAGAAGAGGTAAAGGCAGAGAAAACTGTGAAGAAAACAACTAAACCAAAAACTACTACTAAATCTACAACTAAAAAAACTGCAAAAAGTAGCAAGTAGCTTAGAGATTTAGAGTTTTTTTGATATAATTGGAAGCAGAAAATTTTAAGAAATAATTAAGAATTAATAATTTATAAATATGGCAAGAGGTGCACACAAAGTACATCCAACAGGATTCAGACTCGGAATAAATAAGAGTTGGAAATCAAGATGGTATGCAGATAAGTCAACATATGCTGACAAGTTTTTGAACGATAAAAAACTTAGAGATGCTATTAATAAGAACTTAAAGCATGCTGGTGTTGCATCAACAATTATTAAAAGATCAATTAACAAAGTAATAATTGAGATCCATGTTGCAAGACCTGGAGTTGTTATTGGAAAAGGAGGATCAGCTATTAGTGATCTAAAGAAAGATTTAGAAAAGATAGCTGGAACTGAAGTTGAACCAAAGATCTTTGAAGTAAGAAATCCTGAGGCTGTTGCAAAATTAGTAGCAGAAAATATTGCTTTCCAATGTGAAAGAAGAATTAATCCAAAGGTAGCAGGGGAAAAAGCAGTTCAAGCTGCAATGGAAAATAGAGATGTAAAAGGAATCACAGTTTGGATAGGTGGAAGAATTAGAGGAGCTGAAATGGCTAGAGTAGAGAAGATTTCAAAAGGAGTCGTGCCAAGACATACACTTAGAAACGATGTAGATTATGCATTTACTGAAGCTCAAGTTCCAGGAGCTGGAAAACACGGAATCAAAGTTTGGATTAATAAAGGAGAGAAACAAGGATACGATATAGATTAAACAGATATGTGTAGTGAGTAATTAGTACTTAGGTATTAAATACTCAGTACTAAATACTAATTACTAAAAATATGTTACAACCAAAGAAAAGAAAACATAAAAAAGAGTTTAGAGGAAAAATGAGAGGAATTGCACAAAGAGGTAATTCTATCGCATTTGGTGATCATGCCCTACAAGCATTAGATAGAGGTTGGATTAGTGGTAATCAAATTGAAGCTGCAAGAAAGGCAATAGTTAGACATACAAAAAGAAAAGGAAAAACATGGTTAATGATTTTCCCTCACAAACCATATACTTCTATTAGTTCAGAAGTAAAAAGAGGAGGTGGAAAAGGAAATGTTGAAGGATATGTAGCTGTTGTAAAGCCTGGTAGAGTAATATTTGAAGTAGGTGGATTACCTGAAGATGTTGCTAAAGAAGCATTAAAGCTAGCAGCACAAAAGTTTCCTATTAAAACAAGAATGATTTCAAAATAATATGGCAGAGAAAAAGACAACTAAGAAAAAAACAGAGGCAAAAGCAGTTAAGAAAGACGGATTTGATGGTCTAGGAGTAGCAGAGGCTAGTCTTGAATTACAAAAAGTAATCTTATCAGTAAAAGCAGGTGAAGAAACAGATACATCAAAAGTAAAGAAACTAAAAAAACATATAGCTAGATTAAAAACAGCTGAAAATAATAGTTCAGATAATAATTAAAAATGGCAAAGGAAAATAAAGCTACAAAAAAAGAATCAATGAAGAGAATGATGGATGCTATTGTTGTTTCAGTTTTAGATACTAAAACAGCAAAAGTAAGAGTAGAAACAAAATTTGCTCATCCAAAATATGGAAAGATTATAAAAAGTCACAAGAGTTATCTTGTAAATAAATCTGACGATATGGAGCTAGTAGCTGGAGATGCAGTAACTATTGGAGAGATAAGACCATTATCAAGAAAGAAAACTTGGGAAGTAATTAATAAAGTTGAAAATAAAAAATAATGATACAAACACTATCTAACCTAAAAGTAGCAGATAATAGCGGAGCAAAAGAAATCCGAGTTATTCAAGTTCTTGGAGAAAAGAAAGGAAGATCATTCCAAAAAACAGGAACAGTTGGTGATATTGTAAGTGCGAGTGTTAGAAAAGCAATTCCTAATAGTAACTATAAAAAAGGAGATGTTATTCATGCTGTAATTGTTAGAGCAGCAAAAGAAATTAAAAGAAAAGATGGCTCATACATTAGATTTGATGAAAATGCTGCAGCTTTGATTAATAAAGAAACAAATGAACCAAAGGGAACAAGAATTTTTGGTCCAATTGCTAGAGAGCTAAGAGAGAGAGGATTTAATAAAGTTATTTCATTGGCACCTGAAGTGCTGTAAATACAAAATATGAATATTAAAAAAGGCGACAAAGTAAAAGTAATGAGAGGTAAAGATGCAGGAAAAACTGGTGAAGTAATTAAGGTAATTACTCCAAAGCCAGGTTCTTTTAAGGCTGTTAGAGTTGTTGTTAAAGACATTAATATTGTAAAAAAGAATCAAAAACCTAATCCTACATTTAATATTCCAGGAGGTATTATTGAATTTGAAAGCCCTCTTGATATATCAAATGTAATGTTAGTTGAAGGCTCAAAAGTTACAAGATCAGGTAAACAAGTTGATGAGAAAACTGGAAAGAAAATTAGAATATCTAAAAAATCAGGTAAAGAAATATAAAAAATGACATCATTAGAAGAAAAATACCAAAAAGAAATACGAAAGAGTTTGATGAAACAGTTTGATATTAAAAATATCATGGCAGTACCAAACTTAGAAAAAATTGTTGTAAATGCAGGTATTGGTAATGAATACAAGAACAACTCAGGAGTTGTAGAAGAAATGTCAGAAGTTATTGCTCAAATTACAGGACAAAAACCAGTGATTACATATTCAAAAGAGGCTATTTCTAACTTTAAACTTAGAGAAGGAATGCCAAATGGAATCAAAGTAACACTTAGAGGTGAAATGATGTGGAACTTCTTAAATAAACTAATTCATATTACTCTACCTAGAGTAAAGGATTTTAGAGGAGTATCACCAAATTCATTTGATCCTGAAGGAAATTATAGTTTAGGAATTATTGAACATACAATATTCCCAGAAATTGATACATCAAAGTTAGCAAAGATTAGATCATTACAAGTAGTAATAGTAACAACAACAAGAGATAAAGAACAATCAAGACAATTGTTAAAAGATTTAGGAATGCCTTTTAGAAAGACAAGAAAAGAAATCGAAGAGGCAAAGGCTGAAGCTAAAGCTACAGCTGAAAAATAACAAGTATTGATTTAGTAAATTGAAAATTATTTGATATAATTAGCAGCCGCAAGCATCAGGCAATAAACCTAGAGTTAGCGGAATAATTTAAAGTAATAAAAAATGGCAAGTAAAGCAGCAATTGCAAAACAAAAAAGAAGACAAAAATTAGTAGATCAGTATGCTGATAAACGAGCACGACTTATTGAAGAAGGAGATGTAGAAGGTTTAAGAAAATTGCCAAGAAATTCATCACCTACTAGATTAAGAAATAGATGTGAACTTACAGGAAGACCAAGAGGATACATAAGAAGATTTAAGATGAGTAGAATAGCTCTAAGAGAACATGCTCTAAAAGGTGAACTACCAGGAGTTAGAAAAATTAGTTGGTGATTATATAAATATTAATTTATTGAATAGAAAATTATGGTTAATGACCCAATCGGAGATTTCTTATCACAAGTAAGAAACGCTCAATTAATAAAAAGAGAAAAAGTAGAACTACCATCTTCAAAGATGTTGGTTGCTATTGCAGACATCCTAAAGAAGGAAGGGTTTATTCATAACTATTCTATAAATAAAGAAGAAGTTCAAAGAAAATTAGAGATTGAGTTTAAAT
>JAGQLJ010000146.1 GCA_020429495.1 Candidatus Dojkabacteria bacterium | reverse complement strand
ATTTGGAAAGTAGAATTATTTAATCAAGTTAAACTCCCTGAAACGCTAATCCAACAAGATAAGCAACTGAAGCTGCTGTTCCTCCGATTACTAAAATTTCTAAAACAGACCTAACCAACCCTGTTTTAATCACTTTCCATTTTAGTAAACCTAGCATGACTAGCGCCACTACTACGCCTAATATTGAGTAAGAGAATGCAACATCAGTATTTTCTTTCAATAATATAAATGGAATTAAAGGAATTGCTCCAAAGGTGATGAATGCTAAAAATGTTGCAAGTGCAGTATATGCAGGGTTTATATTTGTAGTGTCCACCATCTCGTACTCATTATTCATCATCCAGTTTAACCAATAGTTAGGATTTTTTTTGTAGATTTGAGTCAAAGTATTAGCATCTTCTTCGCTAAACCCTTCACTTTTTAGTAAAGTAACAGTTTCTAGTTCTTCTTTTTCTGGAATATTTTGAATTTTGCCTGACTCTTTTATTTTTATTTCTTTATAAACATCTCTTTGCGCTCTAATAGACAAATAGTTTCCAAGTGCCATTGAAAGTGCATCTGAAAATAGATTGGCAAATCCAAAAAGTAATACTGTTAAAAAAGACAACGAAAGGGCATCATTTTGAGAAACATTTGCACCACTAAAACCTGCAACAACAGCAAATGTAGTTACTATTCCATCATTACCTCCATAAACAATTTCTTTTAAATATTCATTTAGCTTACCTAGCTTATTTTCTTGCTGTATTTTTTCTAGAGAGTTCATCTAATGCTGATAATATATCTTAATCAATAGTACCACAAACATATAGGTAGATTAAATGAGCACGGGAAGTAATTCTTTTATTACCGCGTGTGCTTTTTCTAACTGATTAGGAAAATTGAGGTATTGTGAAAGTTGTTCAAATTTGACCCATTTATAATCTCTAATTTCTTCAAGCTGAATTTTTATCTTACTTTTTTCTCCATGAAATTTCACTAAAAACTGATCCTTCTCTTGACCTACGTATGTAATATCATCTCTTACAATAGGTTCTATAAAATCATACTTAAGAGGTGTACTAGATATTCCTATAATATTGAAGTCATTTTGATCTATGCTTAATTCTTCCTTTAGTTCTCTTAGAAGATTTTGTTCAGGAGTTTCAATACCCTCTTTTCCTCCTCCAACAAAATTCCAATCATTTTTACTATAAGATTGAAGTTGAACAATAAGGAAATTATTTTGAGAATCAATAATAATAGCAATTATTCCTTTTCTATAATTCATATATGAGAATGAAAGATTTAATACGGAGAGGAAGAGATTCGAACTCTCGCTACGGAAAAACCGTACTACGGGTTTAGCAAACCCGCCCCTTCAGCCACTTGGGTACCTCTCCATTAGATTGTCCTGTAATTATACTACAAGTTTAAGATTCTTTAATAAAATAGATGTAAAATGTAGATATTTAATAAATGTAAATGAAGCATAAAAGAATATATTACGCGGATGATGATACAAAAACTGTATTTAAACTATTTAAGTTAAGAATATTCTCTCTTGTTTTTGGATTAATTTTTGGATTATTACTTTCATTTTCAACTTCAAGATTTGAACTTGTTTTAGAAAAAGATGTATCTGTAGCATTCTTTATACCTTTTATTGTCTACCTATCTGATGCTGTCGGAACACAGACGCAAAATATATATTCTAGAGATTTAAAGACTGGACATGCAGTATTTAAACACTACTTGGTAAAAGAATCTTTATTGGGATTATTTTTTGGAATAACATTTGCTGTAATTATAGGACCTATTGTACTTTTGTGGCTTCATTCTTCAATGCTTGCATGGACTGTAGCAATTTCAATACTTATTTCTATCTCTTTTTCTCCAATAATTGCACTTTTAGTTACGGAGCTTTTTCAGCTAAGAAGTATTGACCCTGCGGTTGGATCAGGACCAATTGCAACAGTTTTGCAAGATACTTTCAGTATTATGGTTTATGGAATTGTTGCTAGCGCTATCTTTCTATAGCTATATTAATATATACATAATATATGATATGATCTTTTCAGTTATTAAATAGACGTGCTAACAACTGAAAGAGATTTTTATGATGTAAATTCTAGATATGCAGTATGCTGTTCAAACGAGAATTGGAAGCCTGAAGTTATTAATGAAATTCAAGAACTTATTGGACACCATGAAACTATTGTGGGAACTGGACCTAATCTAGTTTTACTTTATATGATGAATGATGATCCAGATACGGTTTGTATATCGTATGACTTTGCACCTGCAATGTTATCCTAATTAATTCTAGTTCAATTTTATGAAGAGTTTCTTGAGCAAGGGGTTATAGCTGAGATGCCTTCTATTCAAAAAAGATTTCATCCTTCAGAAAAAAATTATGAGGAATTATTAGAACTTAAAGATAAAATTATTAACTTCCTAGAGATGAGCGAATTGATAGTTGGTGATATGTTAAAAAGATTTATAATAAATTTTGACGAGTGGTTTAGTGATTTTATTTACATGACAAGTCTATACTCTCAAACATATGAAAATTATTTTAATTTCTTAAAAAATAATTCAGCTAGAATGATTGTTAAAAAGGGAT
>JAGQLJ010000145.1 GCA_020429495.1 Candidatus Dojkabacteria bacterium | reverse complement strand
TTTTCCCATCTGTAAGTAACAATATCATTTTTTAATGAATAAATTGCTCTATTGAGGGAATCAATCAATTGTTGTTTTCTACTTTTCATTTTTATTTACCATTTCAGCAGCTAAATTAGCACCTATTAATGTTTCTAATAATCCAGTAGAACCATTAGATGATTGTCCACCTTGTATAACAGTAGATGGTAATTTCAATTCTTTAAGTTGTTGAGCTACACCAATTGCTGTTTTGTATTCCCATTCAGCTCTTTCTTGAGGAGTTAAACCTGCACTAACAAGTCTTTGATTCTCATAAGCTTGAGCATCAGCTAATTCTTTTTTGGTTTTAGCTGTAAATTGGGCTACTTCAAACTTTTTCTTTTCAGCAATAAGATTTTGTTCAGCAACTTTGGCTTCAGTCTCAGCAGCAATAGTAAGTTTAATCTGTTCTTTTTCAAGTCTAGCTCTTTCAGCAGCTTTCTCAGATTCACCTTTAGCTATTTCTTTTTTAGCTCTATAAAATTCCTTTTCAGCTTCTTGTTTCTCTAATTGAGTTTGTGCAACTTGTTCTTTCTGTAACTGTAATCTATCATCAAATGATTTTTCCCAATCTATCCCAGTAACTTGAGCTTGATATATCTTAACACCATATTGTATAAGTGTATTTGATTTATTATCTCTAATTGGTTCTCCTTGAGAATTTCTTTTAATCCTAAATTTAAGTTGTTTAGCTGATTTGGTATTTGGATTTAAAACTCTAACAGTAGCAGTATCACCAATTACCTCAGGTGCTTGTTCTTCTTCATAATATTCTTCAACCAAATACATTCCATTTTCTAATTGGTCTCTAAAATATCTATCAAAATCAGAAGCTCTACCACTGATATATTCTTGAGCATCCATTAATTTACAAGTATTCTTTAAAGCAGCATCAATATTAGGAAGAACCCTACCATATATAAGTTTGGATTCACTCCTATTTCTATCAGCCATATTTAAAAATACTTCTTCATCTTCAGTATCTACACCTACAACTACAGCAATAGCTATATCTGCTTTAATAGCATCTGAAAATTCCCATTGATGCGCTTCTCTATTATAAATCCCATCCTTACTTTCTGGAAGTTCTGGTTTATTACCTTCTTCATCAGGTTTAAGAATAATATCTTTAATAGAAATTTCATATGATAGTGGAATTACCCTACCATACCATTTAAGTTTAACACCTTGTGTCTTAATCATTTTATCTCCACCAGAGATATATTGTACAGCATAAGCTGTACCAGCATTGGCATAAAAGAATAGTCCATTTAAAAAGAAAATAAGAATACCAGATACCATAAATGTCCATTTCTTGGTAAAACCAAATGTTGGTAATCCTTCCTCATCTTCTTCAAGAGATTTATTTCTTTTTTCAGCAATAAATAAGTATATACCTAATAAAATAAGTACTACTCCTAAAAAATTTAATAAAAACATATTTTAAATTTAAAAAGTTAAAAAAATAGGGAATAGAAACTATTCCCTATTTGAATTACAAATCGAGAATAATTTAGTTACCTGTTCCAGATACCTCAGGATTCAAAGCTGCTCTATTAGCTTGTAATGTACTTTCTACACTACCTGCTGAAGCAAATGAACCTTCAATATATTTTGGACTAGGTACAGTTCCTTTAGGTGTTACCACTAAAGTTTTACGAGAAGCAACTCTTTGTCCATTACCAGCATAGAAATAATTACCTTCTGCACCAGCTCTTTTCAAATAGTTTTCAGCATAAGCTGCCTCATTTTCAGTCAATTCTGATTCTAGAATCTCATCATACTGCAAATGGAATTCTTCATCCCCAACAGTAGGACAAGGTTGTAAGATTTCAGTAAATGACTCATCATTAGGTATTTCAATACCCAATAATTCTTTTGCTTTTGCAGGAGAAGCTGTTATCCAAGCTCTTTGTGCTCCAGTACTGAAGCGAGAGTCATCAGAATTTAACATAGCCAAACCAGATTTTCCTCTGTTCGGATTGTTAATTTTCTCTGCAAACTCAATCTGAATTTTAGGCATTCCATCCACAGATGAGTTAACACGTTTGGCACGTACTATTACGCACACACCTTCTTTTAGGGAAGTTAAATATTGTTTCCCTTTGTCAGACAATGGGATTTCAGCCCATCCAATAACATTTTCCATAATTTTTAATAATTTTAAATTAATTTTGATTTATATTGATTTGTAATTTTTCCATAAAAAAGAAAGAGGTAGTCAAGCTACCTCTTTCTACTTCAACATTACGCTGAAGTTATATAGAGAGAGAACTATATCAAAATATTTCTCGAAGGAATTCATCCTTCTCTTGTTCAGTCATTTTCTTGAATAATTCTATAACAAGTTGTTTGACTGTTTTATCTGGTGGTCTTACAGTATTCTTAGTATTTATTACTATACCAAGAGAACTTCCGACACCAAATATTTTATGGTTTTTTTTAAGATTTTTGTAATATCTTAACGAAATACTATCTACACTTCTATTAGTTAAAGTTTTAGAAGACACTTCAAAAGAAAAAGATAGATTATTAGGATATTTCTTAATATTGTTTATAATGATATTATCCTCTTCAGAAGTGAATTTCTTTCTCATTAAAAAGTATCCTTAATGATAGTAATCCTTTCTTCTTCAGTTAACTTACTAAAAAGATGTTTAACTGTTTGTACTCTGTAACTTGAACTTGATGCAACAACTGTTACAGGTAATTGTTGCTGTTTAACAGGTAAAGGTCTTTTACCATAATTCATTTTTCCAAATTTGACCTGACATGACCTTATTGGTCTACCAAGTTCTTTTGAAGCCTGCTTATAACCTTCATCAGGAGTTGAAGCATTTTTCATAATTGACAATAATACACCAGCATCATGCTGGCTCCATTTAGTTACTCTTTTTTGTGACATAATAAATTGTGTTTAATTAAACAAAAAATTCTAGAATTTCTTCACGTTTTGTGAAGTTACCTTCAATAAATTGGATTAAATACTCTTTACTCATAGTTTCTATAATAAGAGTGCATCCAATAATGTCTTCTTCTGATAAAAATTGAAATTCCTTCAATTTTTTCAGTACTTTCTCTCTCTTTTTAGCTAATGTATATTCAGTCGCACTAGAAGATTTCTTACCAAAGAATGGTAGAATCTTCCTAGTAGCTGACTTACACGCAAGAGAGTCTAAAAATGTTCTCTTTTGCATTATAATGGTATTAATTCTGCCTTTTTAACAAATACTTCTTCAATATTATCATTTTGTTCATCAAATTGAAGCATTGTTTCAATAACAGCCTTTAAACCTTTAATTTGGTCTTTTCTTATTTCTTCT
>JAGQLJ010000144.1 GCA_020429495.1 Candidatus Dojkabacteria bacterium | reverse complement strand
CTACTATGGAGCCTGTAAACACTGTTACAAAGATAAAAATAATACTTCCTGGGATTCCAAGCATTAAACCAACAAAACCGTTTATGTCGGCATCTCCTGCGCCAATTCCTTCCTCTTTAGTAATAATAATCAACCCATAGGTTCCTAAATATAATATTAAAAAACCTAATATATTCTTTAGAGATCCAATATCTTCAAGAATTGGGTTAGAAGTTATTCCTAATAACTTAGCTAGCAAAATAAAGACTTGAATAATCACTGCAAAAAATAAAATTCGCATTGTAAATCTAACTGGAATTGAAAGGTAAATTAAATCAAAAATTGATAAATAGAGAAGTGATATTAATCCAAAATAGAAAAATAGGAAATGAAACAAATAACTTATTGTGAAAACCTCTGAATTATATAGATGGGAAAGACTTAAGATAAAGATTAAACTCACAAAAATACCCAATACTTCAGATATTATAAAGACTTTTTGCTTCTTCAAATATGCTTGATTCTTTACCAGCAAGCTAGATCCAGGTGTAAAAATAAGTAGCGATAGGTATTGTAAGATATTTCCATCTGTCTTTAATATCTTTTCTCTAAATTTATTATTATTCTCAAACTCAATATAAGAAAAGAATAACTTAGAAACACAGCTTCCGATATATATAAATATTATTATGCTAAGAATACTCATAGAATTAGTATACACTAGTTTTTGAAGGGTAGAGAATAATTAAATTTAGATAAGTTAGCTAAATTGTACAGATTATGGAAGCGGATCTGGACAAGTCCCTGTTCCAACAGACTCTATTGAACCAGATTCAAGTTCAGTACAAACCAAATAGCCTTGGCTTGTTGCGTTATAGTAGTATAGGGTTTGAGAATCAGTAGTAGAACTTCCCGATTTTGTATGTTTGGTTAAGTCTACTTCTTTTACACCATTAATATAAAATCCATCTGTTTGAAAGCTTACATTAGCATTCGAGGGGAATTTTAGGGTAACAATTCTATATGCATTAATAGCTTCTGAAATTTGTGCTAGAACATCTTCTCTTAGTGCATCTCTTGATCTCTGTTGAATCATTCTTGCACCGCTTAATCCAATAATGATTAAAACAGCAGCTACACCCATAACTACCATTAGTTCGATTAGGTTAAAAGCTGCTGCTTTTCGCTTCATATTAGATTAAATTTTAAAGTGTGTCCCAAGTTGCACAATCTGTACTGTCATTTCCTAACTGTACTTCACTACCACTTTCAAGTTTTATTCCAAGCCTAAAGCTGGCTCCTGTTGCACTGTAATAACAGTAGTCAGTTCCTTCTGAATCTGAATCTACAGCATTAGATGTAGCACCTGATAGATCTACAATTTCAGTTGCTGGAGTTGTTCCAGTGAAAGTGATTCCATTTGCACCATTAAAACTAATTTGTGCTGTTCCTGGATATCTTCCATTATCATTGTAGTATCCCGCTAACCAAAGGCTAAGCGTATTGATCTTGTCTCGTCTTTGAGTATCTCTCAAAGATCTTTGAACGATTTGGATAGCAACAACAGACATTGTTACCAATACAGCAATAATACCCATAGCTACCATCAACTCTATAAGGGTGAAACCTTTCTTTTTGTTCATAATATGAAGCGAAATAAAATATAAATTTCTTAATTAAGCTTAAACACCATTTTAAGCAATGTCAAGTTATAACGACATCCAAGATGTGCAAGTAGCATTAGCATTACCCACTTCTTTTATATTTCCATTTTCAAGTTCAACAGCAAATTTAAAGGTTGCTCCCTCAACTCCTCCAAGCTGTTGATAGCAGTATCTTGTGGAATTTGTACTAGTTGAATTTGCCCCAGTAGTTGCACCTTCAAGCTCAACAATAATTTCATTTATACTACCTTTTGAAAAAGTAATGGCATCGGGTGTTAGTATAATTTCACTTTGCCTTGGATAAGTTCTATTGTCAATGTGATAAGAAGCCATCCATAAGTTTAAAGTATTCATTGCATCTAATCTTTGTGTATTTCTAACACTTGTTTGCACCAATTGAATTGCAAATATTGATAGTGATATCAAAACCCCAATAACAAACATAGCAATCATTAATTCAACAAGTGTAAATGCTTTTTTATATGAATTTATCATTATTGAATAAAGTTACCTACCGTATATATTGGCAAATATATTGCAATTGCTAAGAAAGCAACCATTCCTCCAACTACAACTAGTATAAACGGCTCAAGAAGTTTTGTTAAGTTTCCAGTTATTTGCTCTACCTCAGCATTATAGTATTTATACATGTCTTCTAATACTTTATCTAATTTTCCTGATTCTTCACCTGTTGAAATAATCCTGATTAAGATTGTTGGGAAGGCTTCATTAATATTGTTTTTAGCTAATCCGATAGATAATGTATTACCTTTAGTAAGGTCATCTTTACTGTCTAGTATTATTTTCTTAAATACTTCATTTGGCATTGCTTTAGCAACAATTGTTATAGATTCAATAATTGGAATTCCACTTTTCATAAGCATTGCAGTTAGTCTGCAAAACTCTGCAAGTTGAATTTTTATTAACATATTTCCGAATACCGGTATTCTTAAAAAAATTTTATCTAAAATCATCTTTCGTTCTGGTACTGAAACCATATATCTATATGATGCAATAATTCCTGCAATTCCAAGCACAAGTGAAATTACAAAAAATGGACTTGAAACAAAGCCTCCAATACCTACCAAAATTCTTGTTACCAGAGGAATTTCATCTGCTCCTAGACTTTTATAAAGTTGCTCAATTTGTGGCACCATGAATACAATCATTACAACCATAATTACGATCATGACCACAAATATGATTGCTGGATAAATCATTGCTCCTGTAATTTTTCCTCTTAAATCTTTTGATTTATCTAAATCTTCAGCAACCTTTTCTAGCATTTCATTCAGATTTCCACTTTTTTCACCAGCTGCAATTAAATTAATTTGAACTTCTGAAAAGATTCCTCCTACTTGTTCTAAAGCAGTAGAAAGACTAGATCCAGCTTCAATCTTTTTATAAATTTCATCAAATTTATCTTTAATAAATTTAGTTTCTGATTGATCGCCAATGATCTTAATTGCTTGAATCAGTGGAATACCTGCACCAATCATTGTTGCAAGTTGTTTTGAAAGAAGAACTTTATCTTTCAAGCTCATTCCAGTTAGCTCAATATTTCCAAGTTGATTTAAATCAAAACCTAAATTCTCTTGAATAGATAGCACTGTAAACCCTTGATTATTTAAAAACTGGAGTAGAGCATCTTTACTTTGTGCTTCTTTTGTTCCTTGTATTTTTCCACCGTTTGAGTTGACTACGGTATATTTAAACATTGCCATAAACTATACTTGTGATAGTAAAATATCTAGTTCTTCAGGTCTAATGCTAATTTCTTTAGCAGTTTGAACCGAAATTAATCCTTGTCTTATCAGTTCTACAAGAGCAGATTCTAGAGTAGACATACCATAATCCTGTCCTGTTTGAATCATATTATCTATTTGATGTGTTTGCCCCTCTCTAATTGCATTCTTAACTGCAGGAGTAGCTATCATAATCTCATGAATTGCTTTTCGTCCTCCACCTGGCAGCGGTACAAGTCTTTGACCTATCACTGCTGTTAATACTTGAGAAAGCTGAGCTCGTATTTGTGCCTGCTGATTTTCAGGGAAAACATCAATTATTCTATCTATTGTTTGCGAAGCTGAATTTGTATGTAGAGTAGCAAACACTAAATGTCCTGTTTCAGAAACTGTAATTGTTGAAGCAATTGTTTCGTGATCTCTCATTTCTCCAACCAGAACAACGTTAGGGTCTTGTCGTAAAATACTTCTTAGGGCATTAGGCCACTCCTCAAAATCTTGCCCCAATTCTCTTTGATCAATTAAACTTTGACCTTTTGGAAAAACAAACTCTATTGGATCTTCAAGTGTAATAATATGTTCAGCTCTAGTGGAATTTATATAGTTTAAAACTGCAGCAAGAGTAGTTGATTTTCCACTTCCTGTAGGTCCTGTTAATAAAACTAATCCTGCAGGCACTTTAGACAGTTCTTTCAAAATCTGGGGCAGTTCTAGTTCATCAATTGAGAGTATTCTTTTTGGAATTAGACGCATTACTATAGAGATATCTCCCATAGTCCTGAATATATTTACTCTAAACCTTCTGTCTTGAGTAGTGTAACTTAAATCAAGTTGTTTTAAATCATCTATTTGTATACTTTTTCTACCTTCTAAAATCTCTTTTGCAATGTTCTCTGAATCTTGAGGAGAAATTACTTTAAAATTCAAAGTCTTTAATGCACCATCAATTCTAATAATTGGTCTATGGCCAACTGTGAGATGAATATCAGATGCTTCTTCAATAATTGCTCGCTTTAGAATATCTGGAAAGCTAATATCTGGCATTTTAGTTAAATCTAGTTCAGGTTGTATTTGCTCAGGCTGTTGCTGATTTACTGAGTTATTTGGGTCCACGCTCAAATTTGATATCTTTTGATCTAAGTTATTAGATAGGTCTTGCTCAGTTGTCTGTTGATTTGGTTGATTAGAAAATTCTTTAATACCTTGTTCATTTGTTGCTACATTTAAATTCCGTTGAAGTGGCATATTTTCACCAAGTGTATTAGTTTTATCTATGGCTGGATTCACCTGAGTGGGTAGAGGAGACTGGCCACTAGTATTTTGGTCATTGCTTACCTGAGAATTATTTTGATTTATATTTATTAATGGCATAAATTTTAGCTAAGTTAATTAATTTTTAGTATCTCACAGCCTAATTATTTTGTACACGCAACACTTCTTCCATAGTAGTAATTCCCTCTAGTGCTTTGATAAATCCATCTTGTACCATAGTAATCATACCTTCTTTTATTGCTTGTTTTTGAATATTACTTATAGATTCTCTTTGTACAACAAGTTGAGATATTTTTTCGGATGTCTTTAAAGCTTCAAATATTCCAGTTCGTCCATCATATCCAGATTGGCAGCTTGGAGTACTAACTGCTTCAAATAAAGTCACCTCATTTGTATTTTTATCAAATATAATTTGAGTGCCATCAGGTTTTGTTATTGTTACACCGCCCAGAACGTCAAGTTCATCATGTAACTTTTTAATCGTTGCAGCAGATGCTTTATATGGTTTTTTAGAATCACATAAAGTTCTAACAAGTCTTTGACCAAGTACAAGATTAACTGTTGAAGAGAGCAGAAAAGGCTCAACTCCCATATCAATAAGTCTTACAAAAGCACCAGCAGCACTATTTGTGTGAACAGTTGAAAGAACTAAACGTCCCACAAGTGCAGACTGAACTGCTAGGGCAGCAGTTTCCTTATCTCGAATCTCTCCAACCATGATTACATCAGGATCCTGTCTAAGAATTGCTCTTAAACCACTTGCAAATGTTAAGCCAACTTCAGAATTCACCTGCGTTTGATTAACTCCATCAATCCTAATTTCAACAGGATCTTCAAGTGTAATAATATTGACCGATGGTTTATTTAGTATCTTCAATGAACTTGCTAATGTTTGAGTTTTACCAGACCCTGTAGGTCCTGTAACTAAGATAATTCCCTGAGTCTTATTTAGCCCTTCTTTCATTCTAGATAAAGCTAATCCACGTACACCTGTCTTTTCTAAATCTAAAATTCCTTTAGATTTTTCTAAGATTCTCATAACAACCTTCTCTCCATAAATGCTTGGCATAATAGAAACACGAACATCTACTGAAGTTGTTCCATTATCTCTAATTTGAAATCGACCATCTTGTGGAATTCTATGCTCATCAATCTTAAGATTTGAAAGAATTTTAATTCTAGTAACTACAGCAGAGAGCAGTTTGGTTGGAATTGTTAGTTTTTCACTTAAAACACCTCTAATTCTAAATCTTACAGAAACTTTTCCTTCACGTGGTTCAATATGAATATCTGATGCTTTATGCTTTACTGCATATTGCATAATCATATTTACAATTTTAATTATTGGAGCACTTCCCAAGGCACTGTCATCACCAAGGTTCATATCTCCACCAATATTTTGAGAATCAGAAGAAACTGTAACTTCTTCTAGTGCCTCATCAACTTCAGATCCAATTTGTGCTCCGTATTTTGTATCTAAAACAGTATCAATATCAGATGCAGATGCGTAATATGCTTCAACCTCACGTCCAAGCACAGATTCAATATATTTAATTCTTTGAAGATCTAGTGGATCTTTCATTGCAACTTTTGCTTTGTTTGGGAAGATTTCAAAAACAACTGCTTCATTTTCCTTTGCTACGTTAAGCGGAAGAGCATGAATAACTTCTGTAGGAATAGCAATATTATTAATATCAATAAAATTGATTCCCCGCATTTCTGAAAGTGTTTTTGCTATATCATCAGGATTAACAATACCTTTTTCCAGTAAAATATCTTCAAAGCTTTTTCCTGAATTAATAGATTCAAATTTTACTGAGTTAAAAACCTCATTTGTAATTAGTCCTT
>JAGQLJ010000143.1 GCA_020429495.1 Candidatus Dojkabacteria bacterium | reverse complement strand
ATGCCACACACCAAAGGTTATTCGGTCAAAATCATACTTTAGATTAAAATAATGTAGTTCAGTTGTAATTTCCATGTATGGATCAATAATGTAAGAATCTTCATCAGAAAAAACTACTACCCAGAAGTGAGGTTGCAGAGTTGTCTCCTCTCCAGGCTTTAGCACAACATAACCATATCTTATTTCAGCATCTAATCCTAAACTTTCAGCATAAGTTGCAAGTACAGCTGAATAATCAAATGAATTTAATGATTTTTTATTCTGCAAGTATTCATCAAAATTCTGAATATCTGCTTCTTTTGTTTGTGTAAATTCTAGTGGGTATGTTTCTATCAAATAATCGTATATATTTTCTAAATTCTCTTTCGCTAAAATATTATCTAGAGTTCTATTTGATAAATCTTCTGAAAATAGTTTAGGAAGGTTAATTTCATATTTAGTTGATATATTTTTTTCAAGACTACTCTGCACTTTTTTAATTCTAGCTTCAAAGCCAATGTTTTTACTTTCTGCTGCAGCCAGATTTAGAGTAGCAAAATCATTGCCATATGTATCTCGCAAACCAAATTCTCCATTTGTAATATTATTATAAGCAACCAGTTGTGATTGTGTATCAGGAATGAGTTCGAAAAGAGTTTGAACAGGCTTGTCTGCTCTATTGCTAATTTGGCTTTCAGTTTGTACATCAACATAATATTCATCTCCCCACATTATTAGCACTAAATTTTTTGTTGAAGAAAGCTTAATTGAATCTATAGAAGCATTATTTTGTTTTTGTTCAGCATTACTGTCAGATATATATAGTGGCACGCCAAAACTTGCAGGATAACTAATTGCAAAACTATTAATCTGATCTTTTGTTGGTTGGAATAAAATATATTTAGCTTCAAAGTTCAATTTTACAAAGCTGCTTAGCTTTGCGTTAATAACAATTTTTTTTGCACTATTTGGTTTAATGACATTATCTCCAAAATCAATTTCTAGGTTTGAAAAAGATGATCCTGGTTGAGCATATACAGGTAAAGACATTGTTTGTCCATCAAACTCAACTGTAGGGTTAATCACATTCTTAGCTGGCAGTACATAGTTATATCCACTTACAACATTATTTGGATCGTTATTTATTATAGTAAGTTCAGCTCTAAAATATGCATCACCATTCTCAAATAGATCAACTTCAATGGAATGATCAATTACTTCATAACTACTCTGCGCACTAACTTTGGAAATAAAAAAAATAAGTCCCACAAATGCAATCAAACATGTGATAATTACCTTTGAATATAAACTTAATTTTGTCATTTCTTTATTATAGTCTAAATTTTTATGCAAATCAGAAACCATTTTTTCAAAAAAGAATTTGGTCAAAACTTTTTAAGAAATAAGAAAGTTGCCTCAAAGCTTGTAAGTATACTAGATATAACACCTTCAGATCTAGTGGTAGAAATTGGGCCTGGAGATGGATTTATTACTCAAGAAATTGAATTGATAACAACTAATTACATTGGTGTTGAGGTTGATAGTGAGTTAATCCCATCTCTAGAGAATAATTTCAAAAATCTTAAGTTTCTAAATTCAGACTTTTTAAAAATTAATTTTGAAACATTTTTAGAAGATAATGGTTATGAAAAAGATACCAAGGTTAAATTCATTGGCAATCTGCCTTTTAATGTATCAAAAGATATTATTTCAGGTATTTTTCACTCTACTACAAATTTAGCAGCGGATTCAGCAAGTTTTATTATTCAAGAGGAAGTATCTCAATCTTTTGTTTCAAAACCGCCTCAGATGTCTCCGATTGCAGCAGTGGCTAATATATATGCAGAAGTTAAAAAGTACGAGACAATTGCAAAAAAATATTTTGATCCTAGTCCAAAAGTTGCTGGAGGAATGATTTTATTTACGATAAAAGATGATATTCCTACTTCAGCTATGAATATTGAGAAATTAATCAAAATAGGATTTTCCTCACCAAGAAAAACATTACTAAACAATATTAAAAATAGTAATAAATATATCAATGTAGAAGATGCTTTCGATAAAACTGGTCTAGGATTAAATGCCAGAGCCGCTGAATTGAATACAGCACAATGGATAAAGCTAGAAAAATCTTTAGTTAGTTAAGAAGCTACTTAATTCTTAATCCTCCAACTTTAAATATCGGATTCAAAAATTTCTTGAGAATAGTTAAATCTTCAACTCTAAAATAGTGACAAATTAGATAGTAAATTAAAAATCCTGGAGCAACTGTTACTAATGTTAATAGGAATAGATTTAGAGTTGTTGAACCAATAAAGAATGTTGACTTTGTACTTTCAGGGAAAGCAATGCTTAATGGTACCCAGGTTTTGTAAGTAAAATACATAAATAAGAACATAATTGTTGCTGCAACCATTTTCTTTGATAAGTCTGTAACTAATTTTCTTAAGCCCAAATTTAGTTTTCTTCTATTAAATATATAAATCAAAATAATAAATTCAACGCTATATGTAATACTCATAGCTAAAGAAATTCCACCAACTCCTGGTCTAAGTGGTGTTTCTGCTCTTGAGAAGAAGTTAGCAATACTCCAATCTATTGAAGAAATTGAAAAATCTGGTGTATGACTTAATAAATTAGTAAATAGAATTGATAGTACTACTACACTGGTTAAGCTTAAGAATGAAACTATTGATGGGATTAGCGTATCTTTAATTGCATAGTAAGTGCTAAATAAGAACCATCTTGCTGTAATAAATGGCAAACCAAAAGAAAAGAATAATAGTAACCAAGCAACTTGATATGTACCTATCAGAGAAAGCTCAGTACCTGGAATTAAACCAAAAAATAATCTTACAATTGGAACTCTTAAAACCATAATAGTTACAACAAATGGTAAGGCCATAAAAATTATCTGATTCAAATTTCTATTTATTAGTATTCTAGCCTCTTTATATTCTTTTTTAATGAATAGTTTTGCCAATGTTGGATAGGATGCATAGGAAAATGTATAACCAAACAACGCTGGAACAACAAGATAAATTGACTTAGCAAACGTAAGTGCTGCTGGTCCTCCTTGGAAAGCTGCAGATAAAAAGCTATTAACCATTAATCCTATTTGATCTGATGCTAAAACAAAAATTCTAGGTAACCCAAGCTTTAGAATTTCTTGTAAATATTTATCTCTAAAATTTATTAATGGATAGTATTTAATCTTAAGACTTAAGAATAGTGGTAATGGAATGATTAAGTGGAAAAATGCTCCAACATAAACTGCTATTACCAATGCCCAAGGGCTATAATCTAACATTGGCACTAGCAAGAAAATTGCACAAAGTCGTCCAATATTATAGAAAAGTGGTGATAGCTGTGGAATTATATATCTATTATATATATTTAAACCACTCGAGATAAACACACTAACTCCCAGTATCAACTGTGGAAGTATCAAAGCTCTCATCATATTTGCTATATTTGCAAGCTCTGCTTTTGTACTTAATAACTCTACTCCTGCAAGTTGAAATGCAGTTGGAATAATCTGGTCTGCAAAAATTATAAGTAGAAGGCTAATTACACTGAAAACAAGCACCGTAGCATTTAATATTGAACTATAAACTTTAAAAAACTCTTCTTCTCCTTTTTCTTCTTTACTACTAATTAAAACAGGAATTACAATTGTACCAACAGCACCTACCATTAAAACAGCAGTAAGCAGCTCTGGTATGGCATCAGCTACAATAAATTGATTAAGTCTGGAATCTTCAACTCCGTAGAAGGAGGCAAGAATTAGATTAAAAAACTGCCCTAATATTTTTGTTAATAATGCAGGCAGCATTAAAATAAAGACCGTTTCTAAAATTTTTGTTTGCTCTTTAGTCAACAGCCTCGTTATTCTTTTTATGTTGTTCTTTACCATTTAAAACTAAACCACTAGAATACGCCTATGATACTGTACACAAAGATGCGGAAGAAAACAATAACCCCTCAGTCATCCAAATACAATTTGAATGACACCTCCCCTTTAATTAAAGGGGAGG
>JAGQLJ010000142.1 GCA_020429495.1 Candidatus Dojkabacteria bacterium | reverse complement strand
CAAAAGGTTGTTAAAACCCCTAACTGATCTTGCTTTACCATTTTGCATGGCTTGCGGATTATCTGTAGGATTCATATGTTATATTGTACTTGATCGCTCTTTATAATTTACACTATTTCAGACAAAATTATAACCAAGGTAACTAAAATAACTATATGTATTTACAGTCACATATCCTTATCACAAATAGAAATCAGGGTTTAGAAAATATTAAAAATAAAACATATTCTTTTCTTAAAGAATTATCTGGAGAAGAGGCAGATAGAACTTTAGAAATTGTGATTGAGAACGAACCAAGTATTGGAATAAAGCATATTAAGCCAATGCATGAATGGAATTCCAAAAAATCTTCATCACTAAGAATAGGGCTAATCTATAATGCTCATTTGCTTACCCATCAAGCACAAAATGCTATTGTGAAGCTTGTTGAAGAACCAAATAATAATACATTTATTGCACTGATTACTAATTCTAAATCTAATTTGTTAGAAACAATAATCTCTAGATGCAAAATTCATGTTTTTGAAGACGATTTTCAGGAAAATAATACCTATAATGCAGTAGAAGATTTTTTAAAAGCAATCTATACAGAACAAAAAAACTTAGTGTATGATTATGCACAGGATAGAAAAAATTTAGAGCAATTTTTAGACTCTTTATTAGAATATTTTTCTATTAAAAATAGTGAAACATCTACCAGCAAATATAATCAGAATATGGTAGAATTACTGGGTGAGTGGAGTAGAGCAAACTCATCTAGTGTAAATACTAAGTTAATTGCACAATCTATATTATTACATTTAGGAAATTATGAATAAAAAGTTAGCATTTGTTTTATATTCTTGGGGAACAACAACACTTTTTATTATGTTAATTTTCTGGCTATCAACTGTGCCTTATTTAGCAGATTCAAACGATATTTATGAACAATTTATAAAGATTTTCTACAGAATGTCTTTATATGGTTTATTATTTTTACTTTTATATAGATCTTTACTTGCAACATTTAGAACAACTGTAAAAAGATTATCTAAATGGCACTCTAGGGCTGAAAAAGAAGATGATCAAGAGTTTGTTCTTATAATTGAAACTCTATTAGTTGTTGTAGCAGTTTCAATAGCCTCATTAATTGCACTTACAGATGAGTTTATACAAATTTATGTTGATGGTAGATTTCCAGAGCCAGTAGATGTTTTGATTAGTATCATGGCTATTTTATTAGCAGCAATTTTGGTTTATAGCACTCCATCAATAGGGGAGCTTGAGATAGCTTTAAAACATAAATTTTTTGATAATTTTTTTAAAAAACGTGGTATAAAGTAAAGTTCAAAAGAAATAATTCGTGATTTTTAACTAACATATGGCAGAAAAAGAGTATTCAGCATCAAATATCCAAGTTTTAAAGGGACTAGAAGCAGTAAGAAAAAGACCAGCAATGTATATTGGAGGTACTGATTCTGATGGTCTGCATCACCTTATTTGGGAGCTTGTAGATAACGGTATTGATGAGGCCCTAGCAGGCTATGCAACTGACGTTTCTGTAACTATAGAAAAAGATGGGTCAGTTACTATTAGAGATAATGGTAGAGGAATTCCTGTAGATATTCACCCAACAGAAAAAGTTAGCGCTCTTGAACTTGCAGCTACTGTACTTCATGCTGGAGGCAAGTTTGATAGCGACACATATAAAGTAAGTTCAGGGCTTCATGGGGTTGGACTTTCTGTTGTTAATGCACTTTCTAAAAAATGTAGAATCGAAGTATATAAAGATGGTAAAAAATATGTTCAAGAATACGAGATTGGTATTCCAAAAGGTCCTGTAAAAGAAGATGGGAAAACTGATGAAAAAGGAACATTAATCAACTTTCTTCCAGATGATTCTATTTTTGATTCAGTAGAATTCAAAGACAAAATAATTTTAGATAGATTAAGACAACACGCCTATCTAAATGGAGGAGTAAGATTTAATTTTAGCAATAAACTAGGAGGAGGAGATAAGTTCTACGGCTTCTACTTTGATGGAGGTCTAAAATCTTACGTTAGACATATAAACATGCACCTTACTCCAATTCAAACTAAGGTATTTTATGCCAAAGATGTTGTGGATGATGTAGATATCGAGGTTGCAATTCAATATACAGATGATTTACAAAGTAGAGAATATGCATTTGCTAATAATGTTCATAATCCTGAAGGAGGAACACACCTTTCAGGATTGCGAACAGCATTAACTAGAACTGTAAATAATTATATTAATGAGTTTGGGAATGAAAAAGAAAAGAATCTTAAACTGACTGGAGATGATGTAAGAGAGGGACTAACAGCAGCTATTTCAGTAAAGATTTCAGACCCACAATTTGAAGGACAAACTAAGATTAAACTTAATAATACAGAAGTAACAGGAGCAGTTAGGCAATTGATTGAAGCGCAACTAAAAGCTTTCTTAATTGAAAATCCAAAAGAAGCAAAAGCAATTACTGGTAGAGTAATATTAGCCAATAAGGCAAGAACAGCTGCCAAAGCAGCAAGAGATGCTGTTATAAGAAAAGGAGCTTTGGAAGGAAGTGGACTCCCAGGAAAACTTGCCGACTGTTCAAGTAAAAAGGCAGAGGAGTGCGAGCTATATATTGTTGAGGGAGATTCAGCTGGTGGACCTGCAAAACAAGGTCGAAATAGACATAATCAGGCAATTTTACCTGTTTTTGGTAAGCCAATTAATTCCGAAAAATATAGACTAGATAAAGTATTATCTAGTGAGAAAATTGCAGATTTGATTAAAGCAATTGGAACTGGAATTGGAGATATGTTCGACGTTTCAAAACTAAGATATCACAAAATTGTTTTAATGGCTGATGCTGACGTAGATGGAGCACACATTACAACACTAAACTTAACACTTTTCTATAGACATCTGAAAAAGATTGTTGAAAATGGACATTTATATATTGCTCAACCGCCTTTATATAAAGTTACATTCTCAGCAAACGATACAGTTTGGGTAAAAGATGATGCAGCATTACAAAAGCTTTTAAAAGATAGAAAGTCAGCAAAAGCTCCTTCAATCCAACGATTTAAAGGTTTAGGGGAAATGAATGCTGAACAGCTTTGGGAAACTACAATGAATCCTGAGACTAGAGTTCTAAAGCAAGTTGTTATCGAAGATGCGGAAGCTGCAGACAGACTATTTGATATTTTGATGGGAAATGAAGTTCCTCCAAGAAAGAAATATATTCAAACTTACAGTAGTGAAGCAGAACTAGATGTTTAATTTATTTACTAATTAAAGAATATGAGTGACGAAAGTACAAAAACAAAGCCAGAAGTAGATGAGAAGTCACCACAAGATGATGGAATTATGGTGGCTGGTGGAGTTAGAGAGCAGAGTATTACAGAAGAGCTAAAGCAAAGCTACATCAACTACGCAATGAGTGTTATTGTGGCTAGAGCATTGCCAGATGTAAGAGATGGATTAAAACCAGTACAAAGAAGAATTCTGTATACAATGCAGAAAATGAATATTATGCCTGGAAGTGCATATAAGAAAGTGGCAAGAATCGTTGGAGAATGTATGGGTAAGTACCACCCACATGGAGATTCTTCTATTTCGGACGCACTTGTCCGAATGGGACAAGACTTTAATATGAGATATACTCTTGTTGATGGTCAGGGTAATTATGGATCTATTGATGGTGATCCACCTGCGGCTATGAGGTACATTGAAGCACGATTAGATAAATATGGTTCAAAGATTTTGGAAGGTTTAGATAAAAGTACAGTAAATTTTGGACCAAACTATGATGGTAACGAAGAAGAGCCTGAAGTTCTTCCAGGATTATTACCAAACATGCTCGTAAATGGTAATGAAGGTATTGCTGTTGGTATGGCTACAAAAATGCCTCCACATAACTTAAGTGAGGTTATTGATGCAATTCAGGAAGTTCTATCTACAGAAAATATTTGGGAACCTGATGAGTCATTTAAAGAAGTTAACTATGAAGAAGATTTAAAGACTGTAAATGATTTAGACATTTTACCAAAGACAAGATTTAGAAAATTTGCTTCATCAGTTGAGCTAAAAGATCTACTAAAGCACGTAAAAGGTCCAGATTTTCCAACAAGAGGAGAAATATACGATTCAAAAGAAATTCAAAAGATATACGAAACAGGTAAGGGTAGAGCATTAATGCGAGCTGTTTCTGAAATTGAAGAAATGAAAGGAGGTAAATATAGGATTATAGTTACTGAACTTCCTTATCAAGTAAATAAATCTGCACTTATAGCAAAGATTGCAAACCTTTATAAAGATAAAAAGATAGAAGGAATTACTGATCTTAGAGATGAATCAAACAGAGAGGGAATTAGAATTGTAATTGAGCTAAAGAGAGACGTAATTCCAAAGACTGTTGAAAATCAACTATACAAATATACTGAAATGCAGAAAGCATTTAATGCAAACATGCTAGCTTTAGTTGACGGTGAGCCTCAGCTGCTTCCACTAAAGAAGATTTTAGAGCTATATATTTCTCATAGACAAGAGATTGTAACTAGAAGAAATGAGCACGAATTAGCTAAACTCAGAGAACGAGAGCATATCTTAGAGGGATTAATGATTGCTCTAGATAATATTGATGAGATTATTAAAATCATTCGAGAATCTGCCGATGCAGATGTTGCAAAAACTGAGTTAATGAAAAGATTTAAACTTTCAGAAATTCAGTCTCAAGCTATTTTAGATATGCAACTTAGAAAATTAGCAGCACTTGAGCGATTAAAGATTGAGCAGGAATATAAAGAAGTAAAAGAAAGAATTAAGGAACTTTTGAGCATATTAACAACTCCACAAAAGGTTATTGATATTATTACAGAAGAGTTAAAAGATCTAAAAGATAAACTTGGTGACAAACGATTAACAAAAGTATTCAAAGGAAAAGTAGGGGAGATTAACGAAGAAGATCTTATTGCTGAAGAGCAAACCCTTATTACAATTAGTAAACAAGGTTATATTAAAAGAACAAAGATAGATAATTATCAGCAACAAAAGAGAGGAGGTGTTGGTAAAAAAGCACAAACAACGAAAGATGACGATTCTGTCCGACATGTTTTTAAATGTAGCACTCATGATCAAATACTGTTCTTCTCAAACAAGGGAAAAGTATACTCACTAAAGGTTTACGAAATTCCAGAGTATTCAAGAACTGCTAAAGGATTGCCTTTAGTAAATCTAATTCAAATGCAAAATGATGAGCTTGTAACAAGCGTTCTAACAAGATCACAGAGTGGAGCAATATTAGATGAAGATGTATCTCAAGAAGGTGAAGAAAAGACAGAACACCAGGGTAAAGACTATAAATACCTATTGATGGCTACACAGGGTGGAGTTGTAAAGAAAACAGCACTAGATGAGTTCGATAATATTAGATCTAATGGACTAATAGCAATTACTCTTGACGATGGTGATGAACTAGTTTGGGTAAGGCCTACAACTGGTGAAGATGATGCGATTTTGATTACTAAACTTGGTAAATCAATTCACTTTACTGAAGATGATGTTAGACCAACAGGTAGATCATCTAAAGGTGTTAGAGGAATAAGATTAAAAGAAGGGGACACAATGATTTCTATGGATGTTATTAGAAATAAAGAAGACTTTGTTTTAACTGTTTCTGCAAGTGGATACGGTAAAATGACAAAGATTAGTGAATTTACAAAACAAAATAGAGGTGGAACAGGAATCTTTGCAATGAGAGTAACTAAGAAAACTGGAACAGTTACAGCTGCAAGATTATTAGACCATCCTGATAAAGAGCTACTAATTATGAGCGCACATGGACAAGCTGTCCGAATACCAACAAAAGACTTACCTGTTCAGGGAAGACAAACAAGTGGTGTCCGATTAATGAAGCTTAGAGCAGAGGACTCAGTAGCAGCTTTAGCAGTTGTTTAGGAGAATCAAATCTTTTATGGTTGGTTTATCAAAAAAATCACAATTTTTTGTTCAAAATATAGATAAATTGAATAAAACTCTTCATGTTTTGGAAATAGGTGCTGGCAAGGGTAAAGAAGCTACATATTTAGCTGACCTAGGATTTGAAGTAACAACTATTGATCCAAATTCAAACATTAAGGACTCTAGAATTACAGAAATAAAAAAGAATTTTGAGTCAGTAGAAAATAGTAAACTACCAATAGGCAATCTTATCGCGTTCTTTTCATTACACTTTATTGATAAAGAAAAAATAACTGAAAAGTTAGACTTTCTTATACG
>JAGQLJ010000141.1 GCA_020429495.1 Candidatus Dojkabacteria bacterium | reverse complement strand
TTTATTTGGAAAAACCAAGTGCATATGAGTTTATCGGCTCTGTTTTTATCGTATTAGCAATAATTACTGCAAATCTAGAGTTTAAGAATATAAGAAGATTTATATCCCAAACGGGATCCTAAATGTGATTGTATAGCTTAATATATCCATGATATAATAGGCTAGGTCTGCTCCAGAGAATAGCTGATTGTTTGTATCTATAGAATAAATAATCAGAGGAAAGTCTGGACTCCAATTCGGTTTCGTATGTTCTTTATGAATAACGAAGCAAGTACCTTTAAATAAGCAATTGTGCTTAACGAGAGGCTGGGCGTGAGCTTAGGGTCACCCGTCAATGCTAACGCTATGACGAGGACAAAGAGGGCAACAGAAAATAGACTGCCGATGATCCATCTTTGATGGGAACAGGTAAAGCTGAAACGGTGTGGGTAAGAGCCCACCGGTTGTATTGGTAACAATGCAATGCTGGTAACCCCTACTTGGAGCAATCCCGATAGATCGGGAGCAAAGATAAATTATTCTCTTAAACACAGAATCCGGCTTATGGAGCAGACCTATTCTTAAATTCTTTCGAAGCTTATGGAAATTCTAAATCCAAAATTCATAGATTCTAAATAAACTTAAGTTAGTTCATACCTCCCTGGCTGCCGAAGGCATGCTGGTATGAACTATTTGTTTTCTACAAAAGTATAATTTTGTAGAGAATTTAATGTAGCTATGAACCAACAGTTCATCTTAATCAATTATTAAAAGTTTTTAGTCTTTTCCCTCATCGTCTTCATTCCGATAAATCGGAATTCAGACACTTCTCCCTAAGGGAGAAGATAATCAGGTTGTAGCTAAAAGCTTTCTCTTGTATCCTTATTGTATGGTTATCTATATTCTTGTTTACAATATTATTTTCATTATTCAAATAATGCTTGCTATCTTTGCAAGAATCACAAGATATAAAATTTCAGAGAAGTATAATTATCCACTGGGATCTATGACAAGTTCATCAGAAGTTCTAGAAAATTATGTAAAGATCTATAGGCAAGTAAATATAAAAGTACATAGTGCAATGCCAATTCCCGCTTTTGCACAAGAAGAATTTGTAATAATAAATAGAGATAAGATTTACGATAGCACGTTGTACACAAACTTCTTTACACTATTTCAGCTTGAACTTTCAAAAAAAGAGAATGGATTTGCAAGAAGAATTTTTTTGTTTCAAAATTTTCTTTTCTTTTTGCAACTGGCTCTTTTTGTTATTAGCTTGATTATTCAATTTTCATGGACTTATTGGTTACTAATTGTAGCTATTGCAATACAGATAATAAACATTGTAATTAGTATATTCGGATTTATTTCATATCAGGAGATTTTAGAAGAGACAGGGCAAGTAGCAACTGATCTATTAGATTTAGATGAAGTTGAACAGGCAAGAGCAGAAGGGTTGCAAAACGATTTAAACTATACAGTTTATGAGTATCCTTTTGAATTTTTTAAACGACTGTTTTCTTTTGTTATACCTTAATTTATTTTACTAAATCTCTTAGCTCATCTGGCATTTCACTAACTTCCTCATGAAATCTAAATGAAATCTCATGTAAAATTTCTTCTACACTCATTACTTGCCTATGTTCTTTGAGATATTCTTGATAATATTTCTTGCCATTCTCCCAAAATTCTTTTTCTTCAGCTTCGGATCTTTGGATTAAACCTGTCATCTGATCTTCACTGATTAGACCTTGAGTATACATTTCTTCAAAAATTGCCTGTAGTTCTTCTGCGATTGTTATATCACTATTTTCTAGAACAAAGGCATGCGTTTCTTTTATTTGATCCAAATCAAACCACCTTATTCCGTGAAGTTTGTTATACATTTCTTTATGGCTTTTATCAATGTCTTCAAGAGTCTCCCCATCTGCTGATCTGTTATCTTTGCCCATTCTTATTTTTCTAATTTTTTGATCAGTAACTAAGAAAATAGAAAAGAATCCTTTTTGCTTTCCCACTCTGAATGCTGCAATATCACTTTCAATTAGAAAGTTGTCTTCTGTTGTAATTACTAAATCAATGTATTTATCGTATACAGGACCAAAGTAAGGCTCTATATAGTTATGGGCATCAACTCTTCCTTCACCAGTATCTCCATAAGATAAGGTATTATATAGATACCTAAAAGTATTACTTCCATAAATATACTTAACTCCAAGCATTTTGCATAAAATTAAAGAAAGTGCTGAGCTTCCTCCTCCTGGCCAACCTGATACTGATAACTTCATAAATTTATATTTAATCTAGGCGATTTTAGCATTAAATGGCCGTATAGGCACATAAATTGGTATAATGCTAAGTATAAAATTGTTCTCGATACACCAGACTTCTCCCGATAAATCGGTATTCGTCTGGCACTCGAACTGACAAGAGTAAAACTTATGAACAATAAATTAAAACCAAAACAAAGAGTAGATCTACAAGTTATGGAAGTTTTTCCAGAGCTTACACGTTCCTCTATTAAGAAATTAATAATAGAAGGAATTATTAAGGTCAATAATGAGCAAAAGATGCCAAACTATAAACCTCATGATGGAGATACACTAATTTACGATGAAGTAAAAATTGACAAATATTTAAAATCTGAAGGTTCACTAAAACTAACAGAGACCAAAATGGATTTAGAAGTTTTATTTGAAGATGAAAATACCTTGATTATTTTTAAACCAATTGGAATTCATGTTCACCCTGTAACTAAAACAGATACAAAATCTTTATTAAACGGTGTTTACTATTACATGACTCATAATTCTAAGCTTGACCCAAATGTCAGATTAAGATTAGTAAATAGAATAGATAAAGAAACGTCAGGGATTGTTTTAATTTCCAAAAGCTTAGAAGCACATGATTTTTATTCAAAGCAGTTTGAAGACCATACAATAATTAAAGAATATTTAGCTGTAGTACAAGGAGATTTCTTTTTATTCTTAGAACATACTGATGATGATATTTTAGAAATTACTGATTATATAAGTTCAAACTCTGATGATAATAATAGATACTATTCCACATCGCCAGAAAACGGACGACTTGCACAAAGCAAAATTCAGTTTTTAGATTACTTTAATGAGTTTGGTGATAAAAAGTTTTCTAAAGTTTTGGTTTCAATTAAGACAGGTAGAACTCATCAGATTCGTGTACACTTGTCAGAATTAGGTTTTCCAATTCTAGGAGATTCACTTTACGGTGGGCATAAATATGCAAGGTTAATGCTACATGCATATAGATTGATTTTAAATATTTATAAAGGGGAAGAAGACTTTGAAGTAATAGCTAGTATTCCTAATAAATTTAACTAAGATATTTACTTCAGTTTCTTTAATGATTTGAAAATTCTTATTCGTACTTTTGCAGGCACAAAAGTACTGCAAAAAGCCTTGGGGTAAAAGAAAGTCATTCTGCACGCTTAACCTCATTTGCTCAGT
>JAGQLJ010000140.1 GCA_020429495.1 Candidatus Dojkabacteria bacterium | reverse complement strand
CTTATTTGAATATATTTAAAAGCTCTTCTTTAGAAACAATTTTAGAATTATTCTCATTTCGCTTCTTTATTTCGTAACCACCATTTTCTAGACTTTTTGAACTAACAACAACTCTAGTTGGAATTCCTATCAAATCAGAATCCGCAAATTTTTCTCCTGGTCTAGTTTCTATTCTATCGTCCCACAGAACTTCAACTTCTGCTTTATTTAACTCATTATAAAGTTCTTCTGCTTTTTTATATGCTTCATCAGATTCATCTTTTGCAATTGATACAATGTGAACTGCAAATGGAGCAACATTTTCTGGCCAAATAATTCCGTTTTCATCATGGAATTTTTCTACAATAACTCCCATTGCTCTGGTTATTCCAATACCATATGAACCTAAAATTACTGGTTTCTTTTCTCCATTTTCATCTGTAAAGTACAAATCTAGCTCTTCTGACTTTGTTGACCCAAAGCTAAAGATATTTCCTACTTCAGCAGTTTTTACTTGTTCTAGCTCATCTTTCTTTAAACCTAGTTGATTTAGCACTTCGTCGTTATAAACTTCTTCATTTACTGCAATTCTTTTTCCTCTGTCTAGATAGCAAATATCTTCACCAGCATCACAAATTGTTTGAAATTCGTGACTAAACTGAGTAAATGCTCCTCCTGATGCAAATGTAAAGAATGTATCGTCACCAAGTCCTAGTCTTTCAAAACTAGATAAATAGGCTTCTTTTGCTTTGTTATAAAATGCTTCGTGAGCTTCATCTGAAACTGAGTAAGAGTACATGTCTTTCATTACAAATTCTCTTCCTCTCATAATTCCACTTTTAGCTCTTAGTTCATTTCGCATTTTTGTTTGGAATTGATAAACATAAACAGGCAAGTCTCTATAACTATTTATGTATAGTTTCATCATTTCAGAAATTGGTTCTTCGTGAGACCAACCAAATCCAACTTCGGTTCCATTTTTTAATGCTGATTTAAACCAAACATCAACTTTTTCATCATCCCATCTGTCTGTTTTTTCCCAAAGTTCTTTTCTTTGAAGAGAAGTCATAATAAATTTTTCTCCGCCAATTTTATCCATTTCTTCTCTAACTATTTGTTTTATTTTTTCTAAAACTTTTATTCCTAAAGGTAAGTAACAGTAGGCACCTGCCATTTCTTTATAAACAAATCCAGCTTTAATTAAAAGCTGAGCATTATTTGAAACTTCATCTTCAGAAACTGTTTTTGTTGTTTTAGAAAATAATTTTGAGTATTTCATTTTTATTTATTAATAATTAATTATTGCATATTTAATTCATCATGTACCCAATTAATGGGATTATTATTAATATAATTCTGAACATTGTAAAAATGTTGTTCATTTTTTATTATTTGATCATAATATGACCGTTGCCATTTGAACCTGGAATTTGGAAATTTTTGATTTATTATTCGGATTACGGTGGATTTATACGAACGAATTATTTTGGGAATTTTTTCATTTATCCGATCATATTTATAATTTGATGGATATTTATTTCGAAGGGGACGGCGATCGCCTTCCCCTTCAATTGCATCAATATCATCATCATTTTTATAATCCATAAATATCAATCCATGCACATGGTTTGGCATTACGACAAATTCAATCAATTCAATATTTTCATTATGATTCGGAATATCGTTCCAAACATCAAATGCAATTTTTCCAATATCTGACAATTTCATTTTATTATTAACAATTTCACCAAAATAATGTTTACGATCTTTTATACATATTGTAATAAAATATGAACCACCCAAATTGTACGAATAATTCTGTTTTCTGATTAATTTTCGATTTTTCATAATTAAGAGAACAAAAAACCTCCCCCTTGATTATGTTTGGGGATAAACACAATGGTTCATCTTTACATATGCAAGGGTGAGGTTTATTTCACGTTACCACCTTACTTTTCATTTACCTTACGATAAATGACTTTGTAACCACATTCATGGTTTCTAATTTTTCCGCCTGAGTTTTGTTCTCAGATCCGTTATCACAATGGTTTCCGGATTCACTCAGCGATAGGAGGTCGCGTCTATGTGAGTTTAAGAATTATATCACAATGATAAAATCCATCAATCTATTAACTTTTAACTCTTATCTCTTAACTACTTTATGTTTCTATATATTCTCCCTTTTTATAACTTCCTAAAATTTCAAGTTCTCTTACATAATCCTTAAGTTCTCTTAGTGTATTCTGCATTTTTTCATCATCGATATGTGCCTCAACATCTAAATAAAATCTGTATTCCCAATCTGTATTCAAAATTGGACGTGACTCAATTTTAGATAAAGAAATATCTCTATCTGCAAATGCTCTCAAAGATTTATATAAAGAACCAGCTTCTTCACCTAAAACAAATTGGATTGTTGTTTTATAATTCTCATTTGCCAAGTTTATTTGATCAGATACTTCATTGCTCTGACCTAATAAAAAGAATCTAGTATAGTTTTTGCCATTCTCTTGAATATCATCTTTTAGTAATTGCATGTCATAATAATCTGCGGCAAACCTTGAAGCTGCTGCTGCCAAATTCTTTTCTCCTTTTTCTTTAATTAATTTTACAGAGCCTGCTGTATCATCAAACTCAATAGGTTTAATTTGTGGATTCTCACTTAAGAACTTTCTAATCTGATTCATTCCAACTGGATGAGTATACAAAGTATCAATCTCTTCTAACTTTGTTCCAGGATTTGTAATTAGGTGAAACTTAACTTTTAAATAAAGTTCTCCAATAACAGGGAATCCATATTTAGTTAGATTATCGTAATTTTGATAAACAGAACCATGAGTTGAGTTTTCAATTGGAACAACAATATATTCTGCATCTCCACTTTTTAAATCTTCAAAAACAGAGCTAAAGTTATCTCTTTCAATAACATCTACATTTTTTCCAAACAGGTGCGCTGCGGCGATGTGTGAATAACTTCCTTTATATCCTTGAATAGAGACTTTCATAAAAATAAATAAAAAATAAAAAAATCCCGATTTCTCGGGATTTATGTTCGTTCAAAAACAAATCCCTTCAGGACCTTATAAAAAAGAAAAAGAAGAATTTGTTTTTATTTTGTTTCATTGATTAATTTTATACTAATAATAAAATTACTTCTAACTTTCGTATTCACTTTGGATGCTAGCAGCAATTTTAGATTCAATTCTTTCTTGATTTTTTCCACCTTTTCCATTTCGAATGCTAACATTTAATCCGTCAACGTCTGTCCATTTAACCCTTACAGGATATGTTACAGCTCCCTCTTTAAAATTTAAATCTACAAAAGAAGCTAACTTTCTTTGCGTATGTAAAACAGTATGTCTTGCATCAACTATTGTACTAGTCGGGAAATGCTTAGTTATTATTCGCCTTAATACAAATGAGCTTGGTACAGGTTTAACAGAATATTCCACGATATTTCCTTCAACTGGTGAAAGAACATTTGAAGCTATAAATTTTCCTCCAGTAATACGTTTTTGAGCATCAATATCTCCTCGTATTAAGCTCTTCTCATCAAAACTATCTTGCCTAGATGTAGTATTATCATATGCCTCGTATGAGTCTCCCCTCATTGCATATAAGTCAGCCAAAGTAGTTATCTTTGGAGAACCGTTATTCTCTATCTGTAATACATTTTCTGATACTGTTTCCATACTTTTTAATTTTAATTGTTGGATTCTAGCACTGGCAAAACAATTTTTCAATTTTACCTGAGAACTGACTACTGAAAACTTCTAAGGTCTATTCAACACAGTTGTCCTTGGGAATGGAATTGTTTCCCTAATATGGTGTACACCGCTAATCCATCTTGTCATTCTCTCCATACCAATACCAAACCCTGCATGTGGAACTGATCCATATTTTCTAATATTCAAATACCACTCATAATCAGATACTGGATAATCTCTTTCTTTAAGTTCTTTTAGTAGCACATCATAATCATCTTCTCTTTGGCTTCCACCAATAATTTCCCTTGCTTCTTCTGGTGCAATTAAATCTGCACATCTTGCACGTTTTACTCCTTTATCATCTTCATAGCTTTTCATATAAAAAGATTTTACTTCAAATGGATAGTCTTCTATAAATACAGGAATTCCATATTTATTTCCTAGAGCAATCTCTTCTTCTGTTGTCATATCATCGTTATAATCAACGCTAAATCCATCTTCTTCTAACTCTTTTTTAGCCTCAAAGTGTTTCATTCTTTTAAATGGTTTTGCAACACATTGTTCCATTACTGTTGTGTCTCGCTCTAGAATTTCTAGCTCAAGTTTACAGTTCTCAAGTGCATCTTTTAGAATTCTCTTTACCAATCTTTCTTGTAAATCTTCATTCATATCTTGGTCATAGAATGCCATTTCTGCATCCATCATCCAAAATTCTGAAAGGTGATTTCTTGTCTTGCTTTTTTCTGCTCTAAAAACAGGACCAAAATCGTAAACTTTTCCAAAAGACATAATTGCTGCTTCTGAATAAAGTTGTCCTGATTGAGATAAATACATTGGTTCTCCATAATAATCAACGCTAAATAGTTCTGTAGTATCTTCACAACTTGTTGGTTGAAGAATTGGAGTGTCACCACGTAAAAATCCTTCTTCATAAAAGAAGTTTGTTATTGATAAGAAAACTTGATTTCTTATTCTTAAAACTGCCCATGGAGTTTTTGATCTTAAATATAAGTCTCTATTTTCAAATAAGAATTCAGGACCATGATCTTTTTTTCCAATTGGATATTCTTCAGCTAGCTGAATAATTTCTAAATCAGATATTTGAATTTCATATTCATCTTTTTTAGGATGCTTTGAAACCTCACCTGAAACTAATACCGAAGACTCTATTGTTACATCTTGGGATGTTTTCCAGACCTTTGCATCAACATTTTTCTCTTCTAGAACTCCTTGTGTAAACCCAGATCCATCTCTAAGCTGAAGAAAAGAAATCTTTCCAGATTCTCTTTTGTTATACATCCAGCATTCTAATTGCACTTGCTCACCCACATGATCTTTAAGGTCTTTAATAAAAATCTTTTTATCTTCTGGAATTAAGTTCATAAATTAATTTGTTAATAAATTAGGATAATTATACCCAACATATTGCCAATCGTCAGGTAGATTATGTTTTATATGATTTGTATTTATGTAATTCATTTGATTTTTGAAATCATAATTATTACAAATATAATGATCTCGAAATGATATTTGCCATTTGAATTTTGGAATATTTTTTAAAGATTGATTGTTCATATTTTTCGCAATGAATTGATTTATCTTCTGTAGTATTAGGCGAGGATGGCCATCCTCGCCTACAATATTTGGGTTTATTTGTAATAAGATATTTGCATTTCTTGAAAAATGCCTTTTTAAATAATGCATATCCTTTGATATATCAGATTCCTTATCTGATTGTATTAATAAATGTATATGATCATATAAAGCAACAAAATTAAAAATTTTACATTTTCTGATTGTTGTTAAAATCTCAAGCTCCAATAAAAATAACTCACAAAGAATTTCATTTTTGAAGTATGGATATCTATTCTCTGTAACAAATGTAATTGCATATGGCATGTAATCAAGATAAAACCTTTTCCCCTTATTTTTATATTTCAAAA
>JAGQLJ010000139.1 GCA_020429495.1 Candidatus Dojkabacteria bacterium | reverse complement strand
TGATGGAGCTGTATCAATGCAAGGACAGATGGGAATAGGAACTACAACCCCTCAGTATCCACTAGACTTAAGAAGTACAACAGCAACAATATTACAAAATAATAGTTTAACAAACTCAGGTGCGTCAGCAGTAACAGGAATATATAATAATGTTTATTCAACAAATACATCAGGAACAAAATCAACAGCTACAGGTGTAGAATCACTAGTAACACAAACAGGAGCGGGTGGAACAATAACAGATGCATATGGAGTAAGAGGAAGGGTAGAAGGAAATGCGGGAACAATAAATAATGCATATGGTTTGTATGCAACAGTAACAGCACCAAGCGGAACAATAAATAACGCATATGGATTGTATGTAGATACTGTAGAAGAGACAGGAACAGGAAGTGCATATGGAATTTATGTAAAGGATAGCCAATCATATTTTGGAAATAACGTTGGAATTGGAACTACTACTCCAAGTAGTATGGTCCATATATATGGTAATTCAGCTGCATCATCAAGGCTTACATTAACCAGATCGGATGTTGATAGTGATGAGATGTATATGGGAATGGTTTCAAGAGGAGGGATTAAAATGTTGGATATTGGTGGTGCTACAACGGCAACAATTGCTGCAACATTTACAGAAGATGGATCAGTAGGAATAGGAACTACAAACCCTTATTCAAAATTAGAGATTAAGGATGGTTCAGTATACCTCTCAGATAGTGATGTATCACAACCAATAACAGGTGCATGGCCTGCTACCACATATGGATTTCTAACACCAATTAACGGTACAGCTGGAGGTTTATGGCTTACAGGATTAAGTGATACTGATGCAACTGCTACTAGAATTAGCGGAATTATGGGTACAAATAACCCTACAGATTCTGTACCAGCAGTTAGCTTTACTGCAAGCAAATATAATACTTCAGTCTCAACACAAGCACTTGGAAATACTGAAACAGCATTCCAATTTACAAATGAATCTTCTGTAATTACAACAATATATGGGAATGGTAACATGACAATAGGAGGTTCACTTACTCAGAATTCTGATGAGAGATTAAAAACTAATATACAAAACTTAACTGATGGGGTAAGTATCTTAAATCAAATTAGACCCGTAAGCTATATTCTTAAAAAAACAGATGAGAATAACTATGGAGTAATTGCGCAAGAGGTTGAAAAAATACTTCCAGAATTAGTTCTCACAAGTCCTGCAGATGGGATTAAATCAGTAAACTACATTGGTTTTATACCTTTTTTAATCAAGGCAACTCAAGAGCAACAATCATCAATTAATATCCTCCAAAATGATATAAATAAACTTAAAGCACAGATTGCATCAATAAGTGGAACACCAAGCGGAACAACACCTCTTGAATTTAGTGAATATCTAGAAGTAGTTAGCCTAAAAGTAACAGGACTTGTAGACTTTGGTGAAAACACAGTTGGAATTGCAACAGTACCTGCAGGAGAAACAGAGATCGCAATTGAGTTTACCGAAAGCTACACTACTCCACCAATAATTACAGTGACTCCAGAAGGTCAAGAATATTTAGATTCAGGCTTAACCTATACAATTATTGATAAAACAGAAGATGGCTTTACTATTAAGTTAAGTGATATCTATACTGAAGATCTTCTATTTAACTGGCACGTATTTGAATAATGGAAAGGTTAGGAATGTACAAAGTAGGTTTTGGTATATCTTTTATATTAACCATATTGCTTTGGTCTTCATCGCTATCTAATATAGTTGTACCAGCAATATTTATTGGGCTAACACTTATCTATCTTTTTAGATTTGAAGAATCAATAGAATCTGAAGAATATAAAGATCAAATACCTGAAGTTCATTACTATCAGTCATTAAGATATAACAAGTACAACTATACAATTCTTGGATTTTCTATTGTATTAATTACACTTTATGGCTTCTTTTTTGCACTAACTAGTTTGCCTAAAAGTTTAGTTACACTAGTTTTTTGGTTAATGATTATATTGGTTTCTGATCTTGTACAGGTTCGAATAAATAAATTTATGCAGATTAATTTAATTTCAGATTATATATTTCAAGTAGTACCTGTTGATATTGAGAAAATTAAAGAATTAACAAGAGTATTTATAAATCTAAATGAACAATCATCAGAAAAATTAGAGTTTGTTTTATCTCAGAAAACAGACTGGCCACAAAATCTACGAGAAGAATTTGTTAAAAGATATTTAGAATATTTGGACTTGCTTGAGAATATTGAATCTCGAGAACCAGTATCTGATGAAATTGAGGAACTAAATCATTGACTTATTTATTGTAGTGCTCCCTTTAGTGCATCTAATCCAAGTAGTATACATTTTTCCCTTGCTGGAGTTACATCTATTCCTACCATATTTAGAATTGATTCGTTAGTAATACTTTTTAATTCTTGAATACTTTTACCAAAAATTTGTTCAGTTAACATTGAAGCCCCTGCAATACAAAGTGAGCAACCTTCCCCTGAAAAACTAACATCTTCTACTCTATCATCTTTAATAATAAGTTTAACTTCTATTTCATCACCACAAGTCAGGTTTGATTCTTTAAAACTATGCGTTGAATCAAAATTAGGCTTTTCAAAATTCCTTGGATGTTTATAGTGATCAAGAATATTTAGTTGTTCTTCATTCATAGGTAATTTTAGCATTAGTGTAATTAAATCAGCATAAAGAGTTTCTTGTAATTTGTAGTTATTAATAGTAATTAATTACAATAAATAACTACAAATCACTATAAATCACTATAAATCACAATTACTCATCAATAAGCCTGAAGAAATTATTAAGTTAATCTATAGGCATTATTAATGTACCTTTATCTTTCCATATAGCCAAACAAACCCACCATAAACAAAGAACATAACTGGGGCAAAAATCATAACTAATAATCTAACTGTTTCTTCAGCAACTTGCATGTCATGTATACCTCCAAATATAAGTATGAATATTGTGAGAAAGACTATTCTAGAAAAAGCATAAATTGTTTCAACAACTAAATTCATTTCTAGCGCAGATTCATCTTTAAAATCTCTTAATAACTTTTCTCGTATTCTATAATCAATATCTGATCTGGCTGGTGTTCCAACTGAATTTGTAAAAGCTAGAGCCATAGATCTTAAAACAAGGAACGGAATTGTCCATACAATTGCCATTAGAAAGGTGAAAAATGAGTATATAAAGAAACCAACATAACCTAGCTGAGTTCTGGTTCTTAACGAATATTTACTATCCATCCATGCAGTTGTTGCCGCGATTAAACCAACAATACTAGCTAAAATTCCAACGCCAAACTCTTCCTTTAAAAGTAAATACGGAATAATAAGCCATAAAACACCATAAAGTGAGGTAACTCCTGTCATTACAAAACTTAAAAAAGCAAATATAAAGAAATAATCTCTTTTCAAAATTGCAGTAATTTCGCTTCCTCTAATTTTGCTAACAGCCTTTTGATTATAGTTAAAAGGAATAAATAATGTTCCTAAATATATTATTCCACCAACTAAAAATGTCATTTCATAGCCTTCTGTAAAACTGATTAATGCTCCAGCAAGTGCTGGTACAGCAATTTGTAGCAATAGATTAATACCTTCCATTAAGCTAATAATCTGTCCTCTTTCGTGACCATGCATTTCTTTTAAATTAAATGAATGCTCGATTGGCCAATACCAACCATGCCCAATACCCCTAATAATTGCAAAGATTGGAAAAAGCACTGGCAAGTCTTTTATATATGCAAGAATTAAAAACATGCTAAGTGCTTGAAGTAGTGAAGAAATTTTAAAACTCATTAGATACCCAGTTCTATCTAAAAAGAAAGTGCAGACAACAAATCCAACATATAAACCGAGCATAAATAATAAATATTCAAGCATTAACGTAAAAATGCTTCCTGTTTCTTGAAATAACAGAATATAGTAGTAAGACCAAACAATAAGGCTGGTTAGAACCATTGCAGTTCTAAATGTAACAAATTGATTTAATAGTTGCTTGTGGTTTCTTAAAGCTTCAGAGATCATGACTCTATTGTACAGAAAAATGAAGCTAGTCTGAAATGGATATTTTATGTAAATAGAAGAAGCATGTTAGCCTCTTCTATTCTAGTATTACCACTTAGTGTAAAGCAAACTTTCGTAGTCTCCTTCTTGCTTTGGAACGGCTTGCCATATTGCTTCAGTAACAAAAGGAATAAATGGATGAAGCATCTTTAAGTAAGTTTTTAGAGCAAATAATAAAACTTTCTGTGCTTCTCTTTTTTCTGCTGGATTTGGTTCGGATATAATTTCACCAGTCTCCTTGTCTTTGAATGTGTAAATGAAAGGCTTAAGAGCTTCTACATGTATGTCTGCAAACTCATGCCAAAAGTTTTGATAAAGGTTAGATGTCGCTAATCCAAACTCAAAGTCATCAATATTTTTTGTTACATGCTCTTTTGTTTCTACAACATGTTTAAAAAGCGCTTTAACTTCGTCTATTTTCAAATCAGATTCATTTAAATTATAAACGGACTCATCCTCTTCCTTCATATCTTCTAAATTCATTAGAACAAATTTAGATGCATTCCAAATTTTATTATTAAACTGTTTAAAGTTTTTAAGCTTATCAAATGTCATTGAGTAAGATGCACCTGCAGAATTTTGATAAAAGTAAACCATTCTAACTGCATCAGTTCCATACTGTTCTCTTACTTCATCAATATTTACAAGATTACCTTTTGATTTACTCATTTTTTGTCCATCAGTTCCTTTTACTAATCCATGTAAATATACGTCTTTGAATGGAATATCATCCTGAGTTATGTGAGAGAACATCATCATTCTAGAAACCCAGTTTTCTAAGATATCAAAACCAGTTTCCATTACATCTGTTGGGTAGAAAGTATCCATTAAGCCAAATACAGTTAATGTTGCAAATGGCCATTGCCCTGAACTAAACCAAGTGTCTAAAACATTGTCATCTTGAATCCAATTCTCACCTGGAGATTCAAGCTGAACTTTCATATGTTCTGAATTCATGGGATCCAACTCTACCCATTCTCCATTTACGTCAATTACACTTTGAATCTTTCCTTCATCATCAATCCTCTCTTCAACGCTACCTGCATACCAAACTGGCATTCTGTATCCCCACCATAAACTTCTAGAAATTGCCCAATCTCTTAGATTTTCCATCCAAGTGTAAAAAGCCTTTTCCATGTTTTCTGGATGAATTTTTGTTTTTCCTGATTTAACCATGTTCATCACAGGCTCTTTAAGACTTTCTACTTCCACAAACCATTGTGAAGACATCATCGGTTCAACTATTGCTTTCGTTCTCTCGCTAATCAAAACATTTTGCATTAACTTTTCTGTTTTAACTAATGCCCCACTCTCTTCTAAATCTTTAATAATTTCGGGTAGTACTTTCATGTACACCTGTCCTTTGTACTTTTCAGGAACAGGGCCATGTAACTGAATATCCTGTCCAATTACATTTACATAACCTATTTGTTTATCTGGATTATTCTCATTCCATTCCATCATAATGTAGTAATCATCAAGCGCATGTGCTGGAGTAATTTTTAAAGCGCCTGTTCCAAAATCTTTTTCTACTCTATGGCTTGTAATAACTGGGATTTCTCTATTAGCAAGCGGAATAATTACTTTCTTCCCAATTAAATCACTATATCTTTTATCAGTTGGATTTACTGCAACAGCAGTGTCTCCAAACATAGTCTCAGGTCTAGTGGTTGCTACTTCAATGTAATCTCGTAATTCGTAGTTCGTAATTATTACTTTCCCTTTTTCATCAAGTTCATAATGTTTGTAAGTCTCATCATTAGCCAGCTTATATTGAAGGTTGTATATCGTTCCTTCTCGCTCTAACCGTTCACACTGATTATCAGCTAATGTTGACCTTGCTTTTGAGTCCCAATTAATAATTCTTACTCCTTTATAAATCATTCCATCATCAAACATTTTTACAAATGTAGACAAAACAATGTCAACAATTCGTTCATCTAATGTAAAAATATTTCTATCAAAGTCTGCAGATAATCCAATCTCTTGCTCATCTTTTAGGGCTTTCTTCATGTTCCCTTGGTTAAATTCCATCATCATGTTGTAGAACTCTTCTCTATCCAAATCAAACTTTCTAATTTTCTTCTTTTCTAAAACTTCTCTAACAAATACACCTTCCCCTTCTAACCCCGCATGGTCTTTACCTGAAACCATTAGTACTTTTTTACCCTGCATTCGCTGGTATCTTGCCATTGCATCTTGATAGGCATAGCCAGAAAGATTACCAATATGAGGGCGTCCATAAGCATTAGGAGGTGGACAAATTAAGCTCCAAGGAGTTCTTTTATCATTCTTCATCTCTTCGGTTGACATAACCTCTGAAGTTTCAGGGTTAAATTCCGGCTTATACATTTTTTTATCTAGCCAGTTTTTGAGAATTTTTTCCTCGTGTTCTT
>JAGQLJ010000138.1 GCA_020429495.1 Candidatus Dojkabacteria bacterium | reverse complement strand
TTTCTTTGAAGACCAAATAGTGTAAATCATTGTCCTTAAAGTAATTATCAATATTATTAAATCTTACATTAGTATTGATATGCGGCACAAGCAAAAAAGTATCATTCGTAGTTAAACCCCCTTTTTCTTTTTTTTGTTTAATAGGGAATGGCACTTTTTTAGAATTAGCACAATTATAAACTCTTGAATCATGATTTATATAAATATCTGGGTCAAAACTCTGAACTGTTTGCTGTGTCGGTTTTCTAGCTCCAGAATCTGAAGAAACTCCTAAAAGTTTTGATATTTCATCATAGATATTATTAAAATTATTTTGAGTTAATCCGTCTACCTTTACCAAGACTCCATATCCTGTAAGAGAAATAGATTTCCATTTAGCATAAATAAAATCACTATCTGGAAGTTCATCTAGATTGTCTATATCTATAAAAATAAGACCTGTAGCTTCAGTAATATTTTTATTTGAAGCCTTCCCCTCAAAAAGAAAATTAAATCTAAATGTAGGGATTATACTAGTTTTGATGCTATCATAATTCTCACTTCCTTTCTCATAATTTCGAGCTAATTTTATAAATTCTAATTTTGAATCACCCTCCTTAATGATTTTAAATACCTCATCAATGCCTATTTTAGCTTCCACTTCAGAGCTTTTTATATTATTGTATTTTGTCACTGTATACATAAACTTTCCTGAGCTTTATTAGAATAAATCCCAGTTAGAATTATCATTAAGTACCTCTTCCAGTTTTTCAATTGGATATAGATACACATCACCAATCTTAGTAAATGGTAATAAGCCTAGCTCTCTGTATTTAATAATTGAGTTTGCAGAAAGCCCAAATTTTTTTCTAAGGTCTTTGTTACGGAAATAACCCTTAGTTTCAGATGGGGTTGATTTAATTAACTTCCTATCTATTATTTCCAGTTTAGAAATAATTGGAGTTAATAGATTTTGAAGTTCTTCTTTGGAAAAGAATTGAAAGTTTAGGTTTTTCGCATCCATAAAATTTTGATTTTAAAATTGTTATGGTGCAAATTTCCCACTTATTTAAAGGGATAGCTAGGAATCCCAAGGGATTCCCTAGGCTTACTTGTACTTCTGTTTTATTTTGGAAAAAATTTCTTCCAATTTATCGATTCTGTTATTTAATCTAGATGTGAGGTCTGTTAAAAAAGCTATTTCCAATTTTACCTCTTTTTCATCAATGTCCCTCGATATGGGCATCGCTCTGTTCATCTTTTGTGCCCTATTATATTTGGATTTATCATTCTTATCTTGATAAAATATATTAGCATGGTTAAGGTAATTTTTCAGTTTAGTCCTTTCATCCCTAACATCTGTTTTATCTTTAGCGATAATTCCAATTTCATATAGATTGTAGAATAGATGGCCTAGGTTTGTTTTAGAAAGGTCAAATTCCAATTTAAGGTCATCTGCCACCACACTTTTTTCTTCAATATTTGATTTCTTTCTCTTGTAAACTTTAACGATATTGCTTAGCGTTAGTGCAATTTCCTTTACCATTTCTAAATGTAAGGTTAAAATGTATGTCAAATGGGCTTTAGCATAGGTTAGTTGTATTTCATTTATATCTATTTCTTCTCCCTCATCCTCTTCATTGTTTTTAAATATTATATCATTTAATTCTTCTTTGGTGTAGTGAGTGTCAAAATCTATATCAAAAAACCCTTTTACAATTTCAATCACATACTCCTCTCTATCATCAAAATTATTAACAGGAGATGGCTCAGGTAAATCTAGTGGTGAAATTTCTGGTTTATATTTTGGTGAATCTAGAGATGCCGACCAGTCTTGGACTGAAAATTGAAATGAATAATATTTATCCAATCGTTCATTCAAAGTTGAAATGAAGTCGGTTAAATCATTTAATAGGTCTTCGATAAAAATAATGTTAGACTCATCTTCATAATTAATATTCTCATCAATTAGTTGAACGATTCTTTCTTTAGTTTTGTCAAAGTATACAGGTTGAACTTGAGTAACCCAATGGTTATTATATAAAAAATTTTGATAAGGCAGATTGTATTCTATGTCAAATTTAAGAACTTTCTCTACTTCCAAATTGAGTTTGACTAATTTCAGCATTGTTATTTATAAAAAAAGCTCGCTTAGTTGCGAGCTTAAATATAGAATATTCATTAAAGATTAACAATATATTTCGTTTAGCTTGTCCATGTCTTTTTTGACATTGATGTCTAATACTTTGGCATAGTGCTGGGTCATTGTTATTCTAGTATGCCCCATCATTTTCGAGACATTTTCTATAGAAAGACCATTTCCTAAGGTTACGGTTGTGGCAAATGTATGCCTAGCAACGTAATGGCAAAGCTTTTTATCTATCCCACATAAGATTGCTATTTCTTTAAGGTATTCATTTATTTTTTGATTGGATATCCTAGGTAGCAATGTTTCATCTAAATGGTCATATTTGTCAATAATTCTCTTTACAGGTGGTATTATTGGCACATTTGATTTAACATTTGTCTTTGCTCGATTAGTCTTTATCCATAAAGAGTTGTCATTATCCTCTATCAGATTCTCCTTTGTTAATTTTTCCACATCACATGGAGCATAACCTGTGTAACAAGAAAATAGAAATATGTCTTTTACCTTATTTAATCTGTCGGTACTAAATTCTTTTTCTTCTATTTTTTCCAATTCCTGTTTAGTTAAGAATACAGCATCTTTTATTACTAACTTTTCGTCATAAATAAGAAAAGGATTTTGGTTGATTAGATTACGCTTAATTCCAAATTTACACACAGTCTTGAAGGATTGAAAATATTTGACAACAGAATTATGAGATATTCCAATTTTGCCCTTAAAAGTAGATTCGTACTTAAGGTAGGCTTCCAAGTCATAAACAAATCGATTATCAATGTCCGCAATTAGAAATGAAGTTTTTTGATGTTTTACATTTATGAAATTGGCGAGTAAGTCTTTAGCTCTATCATATTTTTGAAGGGAAGCTCCTGAGCGTTCACCAGCTTCATATTTCTTTTTAAAATAGGCATTATGCATTTTAAATAATTTCAAAATATCCAAACTATTGTTGGAATCATTAGACTTGCCTGTAATTTTGTTTTTAATATCATTAACCGTGACTTTGTGAGAGGTTTTTGAAAGTTCGTAATAGGTGTCTTCTATCTTTCTTTCAATTAAATCCAAAGATTTTCTAATATTCTTTTCATGATTTAATTTCAATGTGTTCTTCAATTTATTGGTAAAGTCCCATCTTTCTTTACTAATAAATCTTCCAGTCGATAAGGTAGCGGATTTTCCTTCTAGCTTAATTTTGGCAAAAATACAGAGTTCGCCTTTGTTGTTCAGTTTGTCTTTTTTGATGTAGAAAAATGTTTTAATCATAATTTAATTTTTTAAAATTTTAAACAAAACTATCAGTAAAACAATCGAATAGCTAAGGATTCCCAAGGATTCCC
>JAGQLJ010000137.1 GCA_020429495.1 Candidatus Dojkabacteria bacterium | reverse complement strand
GGCCATTGTTCTTATTAACATTTGGAGCAATGCTTTTAGTTGGTGCATTCTTAGTTTTAACTTCTCAAGGAAACGAAGAAAAAATAGAAAATGGTAAAAAGACAATTATGGCAGCAATAATTGGTTTTGCAATTGCCGCTCTTGCGCCAACAGTAGTAAATTTTGTCACCAGCTTCTTATTAGTGGATGGACTATGAGAAAAGTAGTACTTGTTTCACAGATATTTTTAATAATTTTTGTATTTTCTTTTGTTTTTTTTCGTGGAACAAATAGGGTGAATGCTCAAGCAGAGTGCTTACCTGATGCATGTAAAGTTAAAGGCGGTTATGTTCCAAATTTTACTTGTATTAATGAAAAGTTTGTAAATCCAGGTTCAACATGTTGTGTAGATAAATGTGCTGGCGAAGATCCAGGAGAAGTGCCTGCTGAATATCAACCACTATTTGAATTCTTTGGAGCAACATTTGCAGTGACTAAAGAACAACAAATACCTACATTAATTAACTTAGCTATAACAACTGCTTTAGGTTTTGCATCTGTATATGCATTAATTATGAGTATCTATCAAGGAGCTTTTGTAAGAGCAAGAGCAACAGATGCTGAAGCAATTGAGCAATCAAATAAGGTTATATTGTCCTTAATTGCAGGATTCTTTCTAGCATGGGGATTTATTGTAATTATTCAAGTAGTAGCTAATTTGCTGGGACTTGGAAGTCTGCAAAATCTTGAGCTTATTGGAAATTCTGGAACAACTATAACTATACAGTAATTATGAAAAAGAGAATTATTTTACAATTAGTAATGATTTTAGGAATCTTTAGTTCTTTTGTTATAAAGGTTTCTGCACAATCCACAACGGACCTTAACATTGACGATAAAATTGGATTACAACCAATTAGCTTTGATTTCTTTCCTCAAATAGGGCTTGGAGTAGATCAATACTACACAATTTTCTCTTGGGTGAGTTTTGTAGCAACTTTATTTAGTATTGGTTTAGTTGCATTTTGGATTTATCTAATTGTTAGAGCAGCTTTTGAAGCACTAAGAAGTGAAGGGGACGCAGAAAAGCTTCAGGGTTCTTTTGAGAAAATTAAATCAACTTTTATTGGAGCAAGTGTTGCACTAATATTTCCAATTTTATTAACAGTATTTGGATATATTTTAGGACTTGGTGCATTGTGGAGTTGGCCATCAGCACTAAGAGAGTGTCCATCTACAAATGAATCTGCGTTCTTTTTTCAAGAAGTATTAAGACAATCGGACGCTGGTGAAGAAGACCCAGTTAGTGCTGCTGAACTTTCTTGCTATGGAGCTATAACTAAATCATCTCCAGATCCATCAAAATGAGAAAACTAAAAATATTTTTACAAATTATTATCTCGGCAGTTGTTTTTGGAAGCTTTACTACAAAGGTAAATGCTCAATATGGTGTATGTGATTTTTTCCCATGTGGCAATGGATCAGTATTACCTACACCTGATAATCCAATAAGTACTATTGAACTGTTTGTGGGCCTTGGAGTAAGCTTAATTTTTACAGGATTTATTGCTTTTGGTATATTTATAATAATCAAAAGTGCACTCAAAATTATTCAAAGTGAAGGAGATGAAGCTAAGGTAGAAGAGAGTGCTGGTGCAATAAAAAGCGTTTTTATTGGACTTGGAATGCTAATTATGGGCATAATAGGGATAGTAGTACTTTTAAGCTTATTCAGAGCGGGAGGTTTGATATCAAATGAACCACAAACGCCTGAAGGGGTAAATGAATTGCCGTTTATTAATAATTAAAAATATTTATTATTTAAGAAAATAATGAGAAATTTATCGACAAAAGTAGCAAGTTTTTTTACAGCTCTTTGGGTAGTTGTATCAAGTGCTTTTGCTCTTGCCCCAATATTTACGGTTAATGCACAAGAGACTAGTACCTTATGCCAAATTTTTCCCTTTCTAGATGGAATTATATTTGCAGATGGACTTTGTAATCCTTCGAAAATTGGTCAATCAGGTGGAGATGCACTTAGCACATTCTGGGCTTTAGCTAGATTTGGAGTTTCATTAATTTTTATAGGAATTATTGCGGTAGCAATATTTGTAATTATTAAATCTGCTCTGAAATATATACAAAGTGAAGGTGATGAGTCTAAGGTTGAAGAAGCAACAAAAGCTATTAAAAATGTATTTATTGGAATTGGGGCATTAATTATTGGAATAATTGGTTTAGTTATAATATTGAGTATTGCAAATCAAAATGGAGGTACACTAATTGACAATCAAGATGTGCCAGATGTTCTAACACCTCAATAAATTTAAGTATTATTGATATTAAAAGGAGCCGTAGGCTCCTTTTTTTATTGCTGAAGTTTGTTGTGGGCTATTAATGTTTGATATATACTAATGCTAATGAAACTTTCCGTATCAAAAAGAGCGATCAAAATATTTGTACTAATTTCTTTAGTATTATTGCCAATAGTTGGTAAGAGTGTTGAAGCGCAAATACAAGAAACGCCTTTTTCTGGAAATAGTAAAAGCAGTTACCAATGTTTTGATGAAAATGGAAATGTAACCGAGCCCACAGATAGGAGAGATAGTAGTGGATGGTGGTTATGTCCTTGTTTAGATGATAAACTCCCAGCAAATAGTACAGGAATTTGTCCAGGAGCGTCAGTGTCTTCTTGTAGTGGTATTACAGGCTCCCCTGGTTGTCCTGCTGCAAAAGCATCATTAATTCCCCCAACACTTCAGCAAATTGAGTTTTGGTTTGTAAGAATTATTTATGTAATTTGGACATTGGTTGCAACTTTCTCAGTTTTCTATCTTCTTGTTCTTGGATATAGATACATGCTTACAAGAGGAGATGTAACAAAAATAACAGAAATAAGGCAGAAGATAATCTATTACATAATCGGATTCGCTTTGGTTTTCCTAGCAATTCCAATACTAACAACAGTGTTTAGACTATTGGGAGTAAATAGCCAAGTAGACTGTTATAACGTAAACTTGGATGAAATTGGATTCCAGTTTTTCTTTACTGATTTATGTACAGCTCCAAATTTTGTAGAAGATCCATGTACATATCTATCAAACTTTGGTTCTCCACAAGGGAAAGCTTGTAACACACCATTAACCTATACGTGTACTGGTAATTCAATCTATAGATGTGCAGATGGTGCATGGCTAGAAGTATCTGTCCCATTTGATAATTGAGAATGAATATATCAATAGACGTAACTCAAAAGAAAATTTCTTCGTTTCTAGAATTTTTGCAGGTAGAAGATAGCACGGCAAAGTTATTTTTACTTGAATCTGCAGTTAACGAATACAAGCAGTTAAGAGATTCAAAGAATGAACTCTATAATAAAAACGAATCTTTAGAAGCAAATATACAAAAGCTTAAAAATAGTATGGAAAGCTCTAGAGAATTATTCCAATTAAAAGATAGAATAGATTTAGAATTGAGAAAATATGATGATGCATTTAATGGTTCAGATCAAAAAGTAGCACAAATTAAAAATAAAAGATTTGAATTAATAAATAATTTATTAACAAAGATTCAAAATATACTTACAGATACAAGTAGCGAAGATAAATCAGAAAAAGATAATACGAACTCAATGTATGGCATGTTTATGCTTTTCCCACTTCCATTTGTGGTGGTTATAAGCACTTTGCTTTTTCTTAAAACAAGCCAAACAGAACATATTATTTTAGGAAGTACCATTTTTGTTCTTAATCTTGCGTTGTTTGTATTGGTAAATGTTTATTCAGAGGTAAGGATTTTTAATACCAAATTATTTTCAATTGACTATAACAATCCAAATACAAACATTTATCAGCAGTTTGTTAAGAAACTAAGCAATAGAGAAAACGAATTTTTAGTAAATGCTGCATGGGTTAGTGCTTTAAGAACAGAAAAAAATAAAATTATAGAAACAATTGAGCATAGAATGGGAGGTAAAAGTTTTATTGAGGTAGAAGGAGAGTTAAAAAAATTACAAGAAGAAATAGATAGCAATGCATCAGCAATAAATACAAAGTTGGATAGTCTTATTGATGCAGAAGAATACCTAAAGATAAGAAGAGAACTTGATCTTCTAAAAATTGATAATCCTAACTTACAAGCTCTAGAAATGCCCAATATTGTTATCAAAGGGCTGGATAATTTGGAACAAAGTATAAAAGGCTCTATAATGAGTTATATTGAATATCTAAAACAATCAAACTTGGCCACTGTTGTTTTAGAGTAAGACTTATGATTAAAAAAGGAAAAAAATTACTACTCCTTAGTATTATTGCTGTCTACACAATGACAGCATTTTTACCATTTGTAACAACCCAAGTTCATTCACAATCTTCAGCAGAGCTTTTAGAACAGATAAAGCAAAAAGAACAAGAACTGAAAGAAACTGAAGATGCAATTGCAAATTTGGAAGAAGAACTTTCTAAAACACAAGATACAATTTCAACAGTATCTGAAGGGCTACCTAAACTGGAAGCTGAAATTAAAGAAGTGGAAACTCAATTGGAAATTAATCAAAAAAAGCGTGAACTAACCCAACAGCAATTTGATTTAAAACAAAAAGAAAGGCAGCAATTAATTCAAGATCAGCAAGATTCAGTGGAAACACTTTATGTAAAATGGAGAGTAGAAAATTCAAATATCTCCTTCTTTGATGATGATAAAACGAAATTATTAGCAACAGGATTAAGTCAAACAGTTTTTGGAGTAAGTAATGAAAATCTTGCAGGATTGAATGGGCTAATAGAAAGTTTAGACTCTGACATAGCAAGTCAAGATGAAGTACTTGCAGAATTAGATTCTCAAAATTCAGAGCTAAACGAAAAGAAAGCCAAACTAGATCAAGAGCTTTCTTACTATGCAGGAGTCTTGGCTTCAAGCACAACTCAAATTTCACAGTTACAAGATAGGCAAAGTCAGATTAAAAGCCAAATTAGTGACCTAACGATTGAACAGCAAGCTGCGGCAGAGCGAGAAGCATGGATTTTACAACAAGAGCTAGCAAAACAAAGAGCTGCTGAAGATGTTGATATAGTTGATGGATTCTACTTTGCAGGACAGGGTAGAGATGTTTATCAAGGACATGGCGTAGGATTTTCTCAATTCGGTGCATATGGTGGAGCAAATGCAGGTATGAGCTATCAGCAATTAATTCAATTCTATTTCTCTGGAATTAATTTAGAAAAAAGATCAGGTAATGTGAGTGTTTACGGAGGACCTCAAAATATTGATGTTGAAGAATATCTTGTCCATTTGGGAGAAGTACCAGATAAGGCTTGCGGAACACTTGAACAAGCTAAAAAAGAACCGGACAAATACATTGTAAATGAGAGTGGAAGTGTTTGGTCTTGCTGGCCAGAAGAAGCAATCAAAGCACAAGTTGTTATTGCTAGAACCTATGCTCTTTATCATACTAATCTTTATTCTGATGCTAGAAGCCAGGTCTATAGCTCAACTTATAATAAAGCATGGGCAGTAGAAGAAACTAGCGGAGTAGTAATTACATATGGAGGTGATTTGATTGATGCTGTTTACTCTTCAGATAATAGTCAAGGAAATGGAACAGCAAATAATGACACAATCTTTCAAAATTTCTTTGGGGATGGAACTCCACATCCATATTTAAGAGCAGTAAACGATTCATCTTTTGCATATAAAACACAGTGGACAAATTGGTCTTATCAAACAAATGTTTATAACAACGAATCAATAGAATCAATGCTAAATCATATTGCAAATACTTCTAGCTCATACGATGATTCAGTAAAATCAAAAGTTCGTGATATTATTAATACAGTTGGTTCAATAGAAAGTTTATCTTTTGAAAGAGATCCATCTCAAAGAGTAAAAAAAGTTTACTTTAATGGGTCAAATGGCCAACAAGCTGTAATGGGAGGATGGTGGTTCAAAAATCTTTGGAACACTTGGGCTTATGAAACAGGAAGAAATGACTATTTATATAGCCAAACATTCTTTACTATTTCAACAAACTAAAACTTAAACGAATATAGATGAACGAAAATTATATTGCAGATCCAGAAACTTTAATGCTCAAAGAGCATAATCAAATTATTCAGAGAATTAAACAAAATGGGGGAGTAAGTGGTGTCAAAGTTGAACCTAAAGATATTT
>JAGQLJ010000136.1 GCA_020429495.1 Candidatus Dojkabacteria bacterium | reverse complement strand
CATTGATCCTTCAAAATTTGCATAAGATCCTCTATCTACCGCTAGGTTTGCACTTTCATCAATAGATATATAGCTAATAAATTCTGTAATTTTATCCATAAGATCATATGCTTCTTCTGAATCGTATGGATATCCAAAATATTCTAGTACTTCGGAAAATCCAGACATTCCCATTCCAACTGCTCTGTTATTTTCATCTGAATTTTTTGTTTCAGGTAGCGGAAGCTCATTTACTTCAACAAGATTGTCTAAATGTCTCATCAGTATTCTTACTGTGTCTTCTAATCTATTCCAATCTATTTTTCGCTCAGGATCTAGCTCATCAGGATCAACATGCTGTGCAAGATTAATATATGCAAGATTACACACTGCAATATTATCTCTATCTTGCGGAAGTGTAATTTCTGTACATAAGTTTGAACAATGAATTGTTCCCGTATTATTATTCAGTGCTCTTAAATTTATTGTATCTTTCCAAGTTAACCAAGGATGAGAAGTACCTTGTAATGAAGTTAGAATCTGTTTCATTTGCTCTCTTGCAGGCACAATTTTTACCATACTCATCTCTCCTCTATCTGCCTTTTCACAATAGTGTTGATATCTGCTGCTAAACTCAGCACCATATAGTTCAGGCAAGTCTGGAGTTTCTGCAGGATCAAACATATACCATTTTTCATTATTTACAACTCTTTTCATGAATTCATCCGAGATATAGACTGCAGTATCAGCTGTTCTTACTCTTCTATAATCATCTCCAGCATTTTGTCTTAAATCAATAAATTCAGGAAAGTTAATGTGCCAATTTTCCATATACACACACATAGCTCCATATTTTTTTCCAGCTCTAGACATAGATTTAAGTGCTGTATCCATTACTTTAATAAAAGGAATTGGCCCTGTAGACATTGTGTTATTAGATTTTACTGGAGATCCACCTGCTCTAAGCTTTGTAACTGAAATGCCAATTCCACCTGTTGCTTTAGAAATTAATGCAACATTTTTAACATTATCAAAAATTGAATGAGTCGTATCTTCTGTATCTAGTAAATAGCAATTACTTAGAACAGAGAATGTTGTTCCAGAACCAATGTTTGTTGATCCACCTGGAATGTATTCTAATTTTGCTAATTTTTTATAAAATTTTATTGCCTGTTCTGTTGGATATTTTTCTTTTAGTGCCAATCCCATTGCAACTCTCATCCATGTAAATTGAGGTGTTTCCATTATATTTTGATCTCTATCCCTTAAAGAATACCTACTGTAAAGTGTACTAATCCCTATATATTTATAGATGTCTTCTTTATCGTATAAAAACTCTTTAGACAATTGGTTTAGGTTAAATTTTTCGCTTAATTCAGGATTTAAAAGTTTTTGCTCAATACCTTTTTTTATATAATCTTTAAAGCTTTGCACATACATTTCTTCAAAAGATGAATAATCACCATCAACATCTAGGGCTGTAACATACATTTTTGTTAGTAAAAACCTAGTAGCAAATTTATCATAATTAATATCATTTTGAATATTCTGCGCTGCAACAAGAATTGAGGATTCAATTAAATCATCAAAAGTCATATCTGCAAATACAGTCAAGCTTACTTCCTCTGTTATTGTATCAATCATATCTGCTGCATTTGGCAGATCCTTACTATGTGCTTTTACAAATCTTTTAAAAGTAGCTTCATCAAAAGGTACTAAACTATTTATATTCTGCAATATTTCTAAGTTCATTCGGTTTCAGATTTTAATAAATATATAGAGTAGATACACAAGATATTGTGTGTAATTTTTAGAATAGACACAATAAGTTGTGGTGTCAAATAGGTCATTTACGTCTCATTGGTATCAATGGTTTTATTTATAAAGGAGAATCAAGGATAGAGATAAGTTAGCTAAAGTATTTTGTAAAACGTATAATTTACAAAAGTAACTTAGGTTTCACGCAATATTTTTTTGTGGAAAACTCAATTTTAAATTCTTTTAAAAATGTTACCTAAACTGGCTTGATAAAAAACTAAATCATATGTTGATAATTCTTGTTTTATTGCATTTATAACTCCCTCTATTCCTAAATCATATTCTGCTCTAGATATTTTATTTAGAAGCTCTTGTGATGGAATTGTAGAGGAAGAAGTTTTGCATACAAGCCAAGAACAATTTCCCCAAATTAATCCCAATATTGGTGATCTACCATAAAGTAGACTTTTTATATCTGCCAATGAAAAGAAAGAGTAAATAGATTTATTCTTAATATTATTTTTAGGATGAGTATGAAAAGAAAGAATAAAACCATAAACCAGCTTATTCTCTTGGCCATTGCTAGAATTATACATATTTGATTTATACTTTTTCTTATCAATAAAGATATTGTAAAAATATTTAGTTTTATCTTTAGAATATTCAGGGTTAGCTTTGAAACTATGACTTGGCTTTACACTTTCGTAATTTCCAGCTACTATCTCTGATAAAAAAAGCTCACCATCAAAATAAAATACTGACTGTTCATATTCCCATCCACTTGGTCCTTCTTTTTTACTGTTTCTTGGGTCTGTATAATTTGAAAGGACCTTTATAGATTTATTGATTTTACTATCAAGAATTATCCTTTCTGGATAATCAGATTGAGTAATTATTGATCTGTTATTTATTTTTTCAAGTAAGGTTTTAGAAAGCTGTGATAGTTGCATATAATTGATACAATATATAGAAGTATAGTAACAAAATTTTTTGTAAAGATCTTAATGAACAAGCTAAGAAGAAAAATTACTTTATCAGCAATATTTTTAATATCTACTGCTGTTATTTGTGTTCTCTCTTCTTTGTTAGTTTATTTTACAAAAGCTGATCTAGCAATTTTTTCTTATACCTTATCTGGTGTCGTTAGCGATCAAAGTTCAAACTCAATTCCAGATGCAGAAATTACACTCAATGGTGAATTAGTAGCTACTGCCGATAAACAAGGATACTATAAGATTTCAGGATTAAGTGAAGGCAGGTATGAATTTATTGTAAAAAAAGAAGGTTATGTTGATCGAAATGTGACTGTGGATATCAATAGGACTTTCTTTAAATATAATTTTGCAAGGAATATTACTCTTAGCAATGCTGCGAATGCTGGTGTTAAAGGAAGATTTATTGTTGAAGATACCGCTTATCAGTTTCTAGATGATCGAATCATTATTAATAATGGTAGCTCTTACTCAATTGAAAAAGATGGAACATTTGATTTACAAAAAATACCTTCTGGTGAAATTAATTTTCACTACTCGTCCATGGATTATAAAGATATTAACGAAAATATTACTTTAAACCCCGACGATAATACACTTGCAGATATTACTTTAGAGCCAGCAGGTGATATTGAAGAAACTTTAAAAAGCTATGTTTTGGAAAATGATATTGAAAATGTTGTAGTAACTGGTGAAGGTGTTGAGCAAGATAATATTGAGATTTTAGACAATCAACTTAAAATTAAAGATTTAGAACCTGGAAGAAACTATAAAATCAGGGTTACTGCAGAAGGTTATGAACCAAGAGAATATGACATTACTATTCAACAAGGAATAAATAAATTACCTAATTTCAGATTAGTTGAAGAGGGACAAGCAGTTTTTAATTTTAAACAAGATAAAGATTACTTATTCTATAAAGCTGATTTTGATGGATCAGATTTGACGCAGTTAACAAACAACGAAGTAGATCAAAAAAGTTTTTATTTTAATAGTAATGAAGATGCTTTGTATATTGCTTCTGAACAAGATAGAGCATCTGGATTTTTAGGTGGAAGAATTCCACTTATCTACCTTTTTGATTTAAATACTAATGTTTATCAAAAACTAACAAATAATACTGAAGGTTTGAGTATTCTATTTCCACAATATAGATCACAAAAAATTGTAAATATAACTTCTGATGATAGAAGAAGTAATAAAAGAATTGTAGAAATAAGAGATTTTCAGGGAAACATAACCAAACCTGTTGAGACAACATTTTCAACAAATTATTTGAATGCCGAACTATCTTCTGATTCTAAATATTTGGCTACACTTGTGCAAAATGCTGATGAATCAATATCCTTAAGTTACTTCAATCTAGAAACTAACAAAAAAACAAATATTTTAACTAATGGAAATATTAAATTGCATGCAATATCTGAAAGTGGAAAAAGAGTTGTATTCTCTGCAAACAGATCTAGTAATAACTTCACAGACTTACTACTTTTTGACAGGGATACTAATGAAATTAGAACATTAATTGTTGATGAACAAGGTGGAGATTATCAATTTTATGCTGGCTCTGATGATTTGATTTTGTATTGGGACACAATCCAAGATCAAACAGATGTGTTTATGTATAATATTGAAAATAATAAAACATCTCAATTAACTAAGCTGTCTGCACTAGATAAAATTGAAAAAATATACCAACAAGGACATTACTTGTTTTACATAACAAATAGAGGATTGTATATTATGGATATTCAAAATCCTAAATCAAATAAACTAGTTCTAAACGGTGAATTTACTTATTAATAAAAACATATGACAAGAGTGGCAATAAATGGATTTGGACGAATTGGTAGATTAGTCTATAGAGCATTATTAGAAAGAAATTTTCTTGATGGTCAAGTAGAAGTTGTAGTTGTGAATGACCTTGTTCCAGCTGATAACCTTGCATACTTGCTTAAGTATGATACAAACCATGGAGTATTAAAAGAAAATATTTATGCACCAGATCAAAATACTATTATGGTGGGAGATAGAACATTAAAGACTATTTCTCAAAAAGCTCATCCATCTGAGCTTAATTGGCATGATTGGAATATTGATATTGTAATAGAATCTACAGGTTTATTTACAAAAAATTCAGATGCAAGTGGACATATTCAGGCAGGGGCTAAGAAAGTAATTATTTCTGCCCCAAGTGATGATGAGACACCAACTCATTTGATAGGAATTAATACAGATACAGCAAGAGAGCCTCAAATAATTTCTAATGCTAGTTGCACAACAAATTGTGTTGCCCCTGTTGTTAGGGTTTTGCAACAATCTGGCATAGGTATTGAAGAAGGATTCATGACTACTCTACATGCCTACACAGCCACACAGGGCTTACAAGATGAACCAAGTGCAAAAGATTGGAGAAGAGGAAGAGCTGCCGCAGAAAATATCGTTCCAAGCTCAACAGGAGCAACAAAAGCTATCGGTAAAGTTTATCCTGAGCTGAACGATAAGTTAACAGGAATGTCTTTTAGAGTTCCAGTCAAAACCGGTTCTTGTATAGACTTTACATTTAGGTCCAGAAGGGATACTAGCATTGAAGAAATAAATGCAAAAATGAAAGAGGCAAGTGAGAGCTATTTGCAAGGAGTATTAAGATATACTGAAGACCCAATTGTATCTACAGATATAATTCATGATTCACATTCAGCAATTTTTGATGCTACTTCAACTCTTGGAATAGGTTCAAGATTTTTTAAGCTTATTGCTTGGTACGACAATGAGTGGGGATACTCAAATAGAATTGTGGAGATGATAGGGGTACTTGGTCAGTAATTAGCCAAATATAATCTGCTGTATTTACCTAATAGTATTTATTTTCGCATGCTTCTTTCCCAAACCCCACCAATCATAAACACTGTAAAAGCTAGAAGTACACTGAATATAAATAACAGTTCAAGTTTATTATCTATTCTTACATAAGAATACAAAAACCAATCTAGCCATGCTCTGAACCTACATAATAAAGATCCAGTTTTTGGTAGGGTCCCAAGAAATACAATAACTACTTTTGCTAAAACTATATTTATATAGAATAAAGGCATTGAAAATCCAAAGAATGAATTTAATGAAACAATTGCTGAATATCTTTTTACTTTCGGGTCTAATTGAAGTCTTGCTGTTTTTATAAAGAAAGTAATAATAATCCAAATACTTACTGCTATTACTGTTAATCCATATAGTGCTAACAAAAACTTAGTTACATTTGATTCAAAAGCTAATGGAGACATTACAAAAAGTGCTGCGACAAAGAAACTTAGTGCGACAAAATCTTTAACTAGTAAATGTTTATTATCTAAAAGTAAGGCATAATGCTTAAACATACCTACTTCATTTTTCTCAGTCTTTTTTGTTGTTTTCTTTTCAGACTTTTTATCTGCCATATTAGAATATTAATATCTATGTTAATAAATTATCAGATTTTAAAATTGGTCGCAAATATTATACCTACAGTATTTGTCCAGAATAATGATAAAATTCAGAATGGATATAAATAAATTAAAGCAAAAATTTCCTATTTTAGTAAATCAAGATATTTCCTATCTTGATAATGCTGCAACAACTCAAAAACCTGATAATGTTATTGACTCTATAAGTGAATTTTATAGCAACTTTAATTCTAATGTGCACAGAGGATTGTACCCACTAGCAACAAAAGCATCTGAAGTTTATGAAGAAGCAAGAAAGGCAGTTGCAGATTTTATTAACGCAGATCCTGATGAAATTATTTTTATAAGTGGAGCAACTGAAGCACTTAATGGTTTGAGCAGAAGTCTATTAAATTCAGGGATTTTAAATAAAGATTCAACAATTACTCTAACACAACTTGAACATCATTCTAATCTGCTGCCTTGGCAAAAGCTTACAAATAAAAATATTGAGTATTTAAATGTTAAGGATGATTTTACATTTGAAGAGGATGCAGTAAGAAAAATTAATACTGATTTATTTTCTTTTCCACTAGTTAGTAATGTGACTGGAACAATCTTTCCTATTAACTATTTAAGTGACTTTAATGGAATAACAGTTGCAGATGCTACTCAAGCAGTTGGACATATCAAAGTTGATGTTAAAGAACTTGATGTAGACTTCTTAGTTTTTTCTGGACATAAAATGTATGGGCCAATGGGCATTGGTGTGCTTTATGGCAAAAAAAACCTCTTAGAAAAACTACAACCCTTTAATGTTGGTGGCGGAATGATTAGACAAGTGGATGAACAAGATTTTATTCATTCAGGTGGCGTTGAAAAATTTGAAGCAGGAACACCTAATGTTGCTGGTGCATATGGCTTAGCAAAAGCAGTTGAGTTTATAGATTCTGTTGGTATTTCGAGTATATGGGATCACGAACAAGATCTAAAAAGTAAATTTATGAATGAACTTTCCAGTATTAAA
>JAGQLJ010000135.1 GCA_020429495.1 Candidatus Dojkabacteria bacterium | reverse complement strand
TTTGAAGTGCTCTACCAACATCGTTAGCCAAGTCCATCAGTCCATCCAGAACCTCAATAGCTTTAGAATTGAAGAAGTCTCTTTCTTCAGGAGTCTTAGCTCTATCCGCAGCATCCGCCCAACGTTTAACTAGACGTTGACCAATAGTCACACGAATAGAATCCGAAGGACCGTTCTTTTGATCTCTCGCTAAAACAAAGTCTTGAGCAGCTTCTTCACCAAAAGCTTCAATCACAGCATCAGCTTCAGCAACCGTTACATCGTTCTCTTGCTTTAGAACGTCAATATCCGTTACTCTTTCAGCAAATTGTTCGGATACGCCCTCTCCTTTTTGTATTCTTTTACCAAGCTGTGATTTACGTGTATTACTTTTAGTCTCTGTTTGATTCTCTGTTTGAGTTAAATCAATTTGACCTTCTCCATATAATACATATTGAGCTAAATCACCTAAAGTTAAATTTGGGTCTATTTCACCAACAGTCGTTTTAATATCAAGAATCTTTTTCAATGCATCCGACATGTTTTTGAAGAATTCTTTAATTCTTTCAATTAAACCTTTGTCTTTTATTGCATCTAATTCCCCGCGAAGATACTTATCTACAGCATGTGTAATATATTCTATATCTCTTTCTGCTTGAGGTCTATCTGAATAAACATCGTCCACAAAAGCTTTTACATCAGAATTCTTTTTAGCCTCTTTTAATAAATTAGCATATAGTTCGGGGTTTTCTATTTTAGCTGCCTCCAAGAACGGATGGGTAAAAGATTCATGAACAGTTGTACTTTCGTCTGCAACATTGTCAACTAAATATGCAACTTTATTAGCAAAATCATAAAACCCTCTAGTATTACCTGAATTACTTCTTTGATAATAAAATTGTTTTTCAGAATTCCCTTCCCAACGTTTAACCAATTGTGTTTGATTATTATTAATAGAATGTTGCTCCAAAGGAATACCAAACTCTTCATTAAGAATTAATTCTTCTCTGGTTGGCTCTCTATCATATACTTCTATTTTTTCTATGGCCGCAGGGTTCATTGTTATTAGCCACTCATCCCTTCCAGATTTATAATTTTTATCCCTTTCATCTAATAACGTAGAAATCTCATTAGGATTAGTGTGAATAGTTGATCTTGTAGCATATTTTAAATTTTTAACACCACCAGATTTTCCATATCTACTTTCTTTCTTATAACTTACACTATAGTTATCTTCCGGACTGTACGCTGTATAAGTCGAATTTTTATTAAATACAACCCTTGATTGTCCCGATCTCACCTCAATATCGCTGATAGTAAAATCATTAGAAAAAGTACTTGCACTTTCCGTTAAACTAATCCCCTTTCTCCAATTTTCTATCCAATATTTTACTATTTCAGCTACATTTTTATTTGTATAAAGAGGATAAGTATGACCTACATATAAATTATTCTTGTCTTTTAAAACCTCATTTAGTTTGTAAAACGTTTGTGGTCCAGTGTTTTTTGTATTAAATTTACTAATTAATTTATATCTCTGTGAATCAGTTAGATTTGGATTTGAAGCCAAATCATCAATAGATAATATATTAGTTTCTAATACTTTATCAAATACAACATCACTCATTGACGATTCACTAAGAATCATATTTACTCTTGGTTTTGACAACGATTTTAATAATAGGTTAAATAAATCAATATTTATATCACTAACTATATAAGGTATAACAAATTTGTTTTTTAAAGGATTTTCCAATAAACCAAAAATAAAATCATTAGATGCTTTTATTCGAGTATTAAAAATATCCGCCAAAGTCATTGTATGAATACGAGTGATGTATTTTTTCAAAAACTCTTCAGTTAATACTTCCGGTTTCATACTTTTGGCAATATCAAAATTATCCCAATCTAGCTGATCCATGTAATAATCATTAGTAAAAATCTCAGGATCAACATTGGATTGAGTTTCTATTATACCACTCCATATAACAGTATTTGTAATTTTTTCTTTTATTGCATCTAAAACCTTCCTTGTGATGTGGACATCAGATAAACGAAAAATTAAATCCAGTGAACCTAAAGCATGTATATTATCTAAATCATATTTTTTTAAAACATTTAATATTTGTTCTTCATTAAAT
>JAGQLJ010000134.1 GCA_020429495.1 Candidatus Dojkabacteria bacterium | reverse complement strand
GGTTGGCATATTGAATGTTCTGCAATGTCAAAAGCAACACTGGGCGATACAATAGATATTCATATGGGAGGGATTGAACATATTCCAACTCACCATACAAACGAGATTGCACAAAGTGAGGCTGCAAATGGAGTTAAGTTTACAAATTACTGGCTGCATCATGAACATTTATTAATGGATGGTGGCAAAATGTCTAAGTCAATTGGTAATATTTATACAATTGAAAATTTAGAAGAAAAAGGCTATTCAGCACTAGATTATAGATATTTCACTCTTCAGACGCACTATAGATCAAAGCAAAACTTTACATGGGACGCCCTAGATTCTGCAAAGATTGCCAGGGAAAAGCTAGAAAATACTATTGCTAAATATAAAGAAGAAACTTCTGAATCAAGTATTAACCAAAATTATAAAGAAAAATTAAAAGAAGCTTTAAGTGAAGATTTTAATATCTCTAAAGCACTTGGAATTATTTGGGAAATTACCAAATCAGATATTCCTGCCAGCGAAAAATTAGGTACAATCTTAGATTTTGATTCAGTACTTGGACTAAATCTAAAAGATGCAGAACTAAAAACTGAATCAGAGTCTTATTCACCCGAAGTTGAAGAATTAATAGACGAAAGAAATAAAGCAAGAGAAGAGAAAGACTGGGAAAAAGCAGATGAAATAAGAGATAGATTGAAGGAAGTTTTTGGGGTTGAAGTGAAAGATAGGTAGTTTATGGTTATTAATAGTAATTGATAGTTATTTATAACTACTAAAAATAAATTACTATGAATAACTACTTAATTACTTTTGCATCATAGTAATATATATTTATCTATTGATAATTGTTATCATATCAATGTAATTAACACGATTTATGGCAGAGCAAGGACCAAGTCCAGAGCAACAACAAGAGATGGCTGCAATGCAGCAAGTTTTTGAAAGTATCCAACCAACAATGGATAATCTTCAAGAGGCTATGCAGTCTGGAGATCCTGAACGTATAAAAGCTGCTCTAGAAAAGCTAAAAGAATTGATAGATAAATTAAAAGAGATTGCTGCAAATGAGGCACTTCCTCAGGAAGCAAGGCAACAAGCAGGACAAGTTGCAATGCAGCTTGAACAACAGTTTAATCAAGTTCAAGGTCAACTAGAAGGATAATATGAATAATACAGAACTAAACTACATAAAATCATCTACAAAAACTTTAGGAAGTTTACTTTCTCAAAAGACTGATGCGTTTGCAAAATTAGATATTATTATTCAACTTAGAAAAAATTTAGAATTCTTACAAAGTGCAATACCTGCAGAAGAATATGCTGAATATAAAGAAATAGAAAATAATATGAGAGAGAGATTAGACAGACTTTCTGATCCGTCTTTCTTATCAAAATTAAAATTAGATGTAACAGGTTTAATTCAGGACTTTAGAACTTCAATTGGTAATTAATTTTTTGCAAAATCTAGTACTCCAAAATCATTCCACCAATTTCCCATCACCTGCATTCCAATCGGTAAGCCATTAGAATCTTTTCCAACAGGAATATTTAGAGATGGAATTCCAACAATACTAGCTGTAACAGTAAAAATATCTGCTAAATACATTTCAACAGGATCATTTACTTTTTCACCAAGTTTAAATGCAGTTGTTGGAGAGGTTGGAATAATTAGTAAGTCCACTTCTTCAAAAACTTTTGCAAACTCGTGCTTTAATTTTGTTCTAACCTTACTTGCTTTTTTATAGTACTGATCTGCATAGCCTGCACTTAGTACATATGTTCCAATCATAATTCTTCTTTTTACTTCATCTTCAAAGTACTTACTTCTAGATTCAACTAAATTAGTTTCATAATCATCGCTAACTTTTTTACCAAATCTTACTCCATCATACTTTGCTCTATTAGCAGATATTTCTGCAGGAACGAGAATATAGTAAACTGATAGCGAATATGAAG
>JAGQLJ010000133.1 GCA_020429495.1 Candidatus Dojkabacteria bacterium | reverse complement strand
TACACCTAGTGCCGTTAGTGCTGCTGTTATATTAATGCCTAATGTTTGAGAAATAATAAGAAATCCAACGATGTATACTAGTATTCTAGCTGCATTGGTAAACAAAGATGCTGATGAGTCTCCACTTACTTTTCTTAAATATACTTCTACACTTATTCCTGAAATTCTTGAAACTATTATTGTTAACTCAACTAAACTTATAACAATTAGGAATTGCTTAAGCAAGTTCAAACCATCTTGAGGAATATCTAATGTAAAGCTTGCTATATATATTGCAGCCAATAATGAATAAATTATTGGAGAATTACCCAAAGAATTAACTAATCTATCGTCATATGTAAACTTTGTTTTCTTAAACAACTGCCTAATTCTAACAAGGATAATAATTTGAATAATTAAACCTATAATAAGTCCCCCTGTGATTATTGCTAAAGCTGGAATTAAATCTAATAATTCTAAGTTTTGAGGTAATAAATTCATAAACACATACTAACAAATTTTGTGTCACTTCGAGTGTCATGAATTTAGGTTTCTAAATTCATGATGTATCGAGAAGTCGCCATTTTAGTTCTCGATACAATCCCGATAAACCTGGATCACTCGAACTGACATAAATTATCCCATCACTGCTCGCATACTTAACCATAAATCATTCTTTGTTGAGAAAGCTGCAACATAACTTGCCATTTGAAATGTAGCTTTTGCTGGATCGTTAGAAGCAAGTGGCACTCGCTTCATGCTACCTTTAGAGTTATACATTGTTACAGTATTACCAATAAGCACCATATTAATTTTATTCTGTACACAAAATCTTTTAACCTTGCCTTCAAAGGTTGAAAGCTTAGGATGAGATTCTCTAAACAATATTCCCAAGTGTTCCAAGCTTATAACAAAAACAATATTTTCAACAAAATCTAATAAAAGCAGGTCAATTAAAGCAACAGATTCACCTGTTATAACCCAAGTTTTACCGTGATATTGCTGCATAATATGCTTTATGGTTGCATATTGAATTAACTCGTTATTAATATCTCCTAGAAATATTGTATCTGATTCTTGCACCAGTCCCTCAAGATCAGCAGAAGTAATTCTCTTTTTTGTAGTGACGTTATCGTTTATATGTTCAAAAGTAAAAATAGACAAATTTGTTGTGTAATCGTTAGTTGCATCAATAATTTCTTTATTATTTTTATCATCTTGTGCCAAATATAAAAGATTTCCATTCTTGCTTTTATGAGTTTTTTTATTTGGAACCCATAATGACTGTCTTTCACCTGGGCCACAAAACATATCTATCTCCTTAGGAAGTTTTAAATCTATAACAAAGGCATTTTTTTCTTTTGGGTAAAAAAGAGAATATGTTTTTTCAGGATTATAGTGTGGAACAGCAACATCAATTGCAATTATTGGTGAGCTAAAATGAGATATTCTTTTAATTATATCTTTAAATCTTTTGTGTAAGCTTTCACCTTCAAATCCTGTTCCCACTAAAGCTTCAACAATCACATCTTTTGATTCTATATCTGTTGCAAAACAATCATTTTTTATTTTTAAGTTTTGTACCTCTTTTGCCTTATTTTCAAGCTCAATATAAATATCCTCAGCAAAAGTAGAATCAAATTGATTTTTTCTTGTTGCTAAAAAAACTGTAACTTCTTGTACATCCATGCAAGCTAGATGAAAAGCAGTAGCTAAGCCATCAGCGGAATTTCCACCTTTTCCACAAATAATTCCATAGCTTTTATTTTTACCAAATGTTGATACTAGTTTTTCTGCAATAACAGAACCAACTTCATCATAAAATGCAATCAAATCTATACCTAAACTTTCAGCATTTTTCAATAATATGTCTGACTCTGTATAACTATGCTCCATAAGTTTAGTTTACATAAAAGAGTTCCGAGTTGCTAGTTTCTACTAAACTGAAACTCTACTAATTTTCACCTTGTTTCTATATGTAAGTTTATGTAAGAATGAAAAAATACTTCAGAATATTTCATTTAGAATATGTCAGATTTTGTACACCTACATGTCCATACGCAGTATTCGTTGCTAGATGGGCTGAATCGTACTGATAAACTTTTTACAAAAGTCAAAGAAAGCGGTATGGATTCTGTTGCAATAACAGATCATGGTGTACTTTATGGTGTACCAGAATTTTGGAAGATGTCTAAAGATTTTGATGTAAAACCAATTATAGGTTGTGAAATGTACTTAGCACCAAAAGATATGGGGTTAAGACAAGAAGTAGATGGAATAAGATATTATCATTTACTTTTAATTGCCAAAAACGATGTTGGATACAGAAACCTAATTAAGCTTGTAACTAAATCTCATCTTGATGGAATGTACTACAAACCAAGAGTTGACTTAGAGCTATTAAAAAAACATTCTGAAGGCCTAATTTGTACATCAGCCTGTTTAGCAGGTCCACTATCAAGACACATTGTAAGAGGGGAATATGAAAAAGCTGAATGGTGGCTAAATCAGTTGCACGGAATTTATAAAGACGATTTCTATCTAGAAATACAAAGAAACGGAATCCGTTGTGAAGATGAGATTGATCAAAAGCTGATAAAATCTTTACCAATTTCAGAGCAAGAAGATCAGCTAGAAACATTAAAACAACAAGTAAAAGTTAATCAAAAACTCTATGATTATTCGAAACAATTCAAGATTCCAATTGTTGCAACAACAGATGCGCACTTTCTAGATGCGGAAGATAAAGATACACAAAAAGTTTTGTTCTGTATTAGAGATGGAAAGATGATTGATGATCCAACAGCCATGAATGGTTACGTTGAAACTTATATCAAAACACCTGAAGAATTAAAGAAAGATTTTGCTGATATTCCTGAAGTGCTAGAAGAAACACTAAAAATAAACGAGAAGATTGAAAAGATTCATTTAAAACCAGACAGAGTTCAACCGCATTATTGGAATGTCCCCAAAGATAGCACTGCAGAGCAAGAGCTTAAGAGACAAGTGTTTGAAGGAGCTTTAAATAAATATGCAAAAGATAAAAAGCTAGATAACCCATCAATAGATGAAATAAAAAAGTCTTTGCCAGAAGACATTGTTAAGCAGTTAGATTATGAACTAATGGTAATTGCAAAAATGGGTTATAACGACTATTTCTTAGTGGTTGGAGATCTAATGCAATTTGCCAGAAAAGCAGAAATTGTTGTTGGAGTAAGAGGTTCTGCTGCAGGAAGCTTGGTTTCATATTGTTTAGGAATTACAAATGTAGATCCAATTCAGTGGGGTCTTGTTTTTGAAAGATTTTTAAATTTAGAAAGAGCTTCACCTCCAGATATTGATATGGATATTCAAGATGATAGGCGTGAAGAGCTTATTGACTATGCTCGTGAAAAATATGGAGAAGATGCAGTTGCAGGAATTATTACATTTGGAAAGCTAGCAACAAAAGCTGCAATTAGAGATGTTGCCAGGGTTATGGGCATTGACCTAGCTGTAGCAGATACTCTGTCTAAAAAAGTGATTGTACTTTTTGGCAAACCATATACTTTCGAAAAAATGATGGGTGAAGATCCTGAGTTTAAAGCAATGGTTGATGCTGATCCTAAATTACAACAGCTAGGAGAAACAGTAAAAAAGATCGAAGGGCTAAATAGACATACTGGTGTGCATGCTGCTGGGTATTTAATTACTCCAGGTCCTGTTGATGAATATATGGCATATCAAAAAGACCAAAAAGATCCCAAGCTTTTAGTTACTCAAATGGATGGAACTTGGATTGATAAGCTTGATTTCATGAAGTTTGATTTTTTGGGGCTTAGAACTCTTACAATTTTAAAAGATTGCATACTTTATATTGAACAAAGACATAGAGTAAAGATAGATTTAAGCACAGTTAATGTTAATCCTGATGAACCACCAGAAGAATATGACCAAAATGCATTTGAAGTTTTTAGAAATGGCGAAACAATAGGAGTATTCCAGTTTGAGTCGCCTCCAATGCAAAAGTATCTTATGGAGCTTCAACCAACAACTATGGGTGATATTTGTTTTATGGCTGCAGCATATAGGCCTGGGCCAATGGCATATATTCCAGACTACATTAAAATTAAAAATGGAAAGAAGAACGCAGATTATTTAATTCCAGAGCTGGAGCCTATGCTAAAAGCAACACTGGGATTTCCTGTATATCAAGAACAACTTTTACAAATCTGTATGACACTGGGTGGATTTACTCTTGGTGAAGGAGATGTGATTAGAAATGCTTTAAAGAAAAAACAACTAGATATACTAAAATCAAAAGAAGTAGATTTTAAAAAATATTTTGTTGAGAACTATCCACAATACAATGAATCAATTGCTTCAGAAATTTGGAAGCAGCTTGAACCATTTGCATCTTATGGATTTAATAAAGCACATGCAGCAAGTTACGCAGCAGTTGCTTATTGGTGTGCTTATCTAAAAGGAAATTATCCTTTAGAGTTTGTAACAGCTTTAATGCATGCAGATTTAGAAAGTACTGATAGAATTGTTATTGATGTGCAAGAAGCAAAGCGATTAGGATACGAAGTTCTTCAACCCAATATTAATAAATCATTTGTTTACTTTTATCCTGAAGGAGAAGATGGAATACGTTTTGGACTTGGAGCAATAAAGAATGTTGGAGTAAAGTTATGTAAAAAGATAATAAAAGAAAGAGAAGAAAATGGAGAATACAAACATTTCGATGATTTTGTACAAAGAGTAGGTACAAAAAACATTAATAAAAGATCAGCTGAATGCCTAATAAAGGCTGGTGCCCTAGATGAATTTGGAGATCGGAACCAACTTTTACAAATTTTAAATGAAGTATTTGAAAAGGCATCGAGAGATGAAAAAGCTCAAGAAGTTGGGCAAGCAGGATTATTTAGTTTAGGAGAGGAGCATGATGGTACTGTTCATGTTGATGCTACTCCATTTCAATCAACAACATTAGCTACTGATAGAGAAAAGTTAGATTGGGAAAGAGATTTAATGGGAATTTATGTTTCAACTCATCCATTACAAAAGTTTACTTGGGCTCCCTTAATGGAGCAGATGATAAATGCCTCTGATATTCAAGATAGAAAAAATAAAGAGACAATTAAATTAATTGGTATGTTCTCCAATATTAAAATTGTAAGAACCAAAGCAAAGCAAGAGCCAATGGCGCTTTTAACTATCGAAGATTTAACTGGGACTTGTTCTGCTGTGGTCTTTCCAAAAGCTTACGATTCTTTAAACAAATTAGGATTAATTTCAGAAGGAAGACCATTTTTAATTGAAGGTGTAGTTAATGTAAGGGATGATGAAAAATCAATTATTATAAACACAATTGAACCTGCGGGTACAATGATGCCTCCCAAATCTATTACGTTAGATATTACTGATGTTACTGATAAAACAATGCTAGAGAAACTAAAAGATTTTCTATTTGAAGAAGATAAGGAAAATCTTGCAGAAGCAGTTATTTACTATGGACAGAAGAAAGAGAAAAAGAGCATAAAAAGATACACTGATATAAGCTCTGAAAAGGCAGTTACAGTTTTGTCTCAATTTGTAAAGAAAGGGTAGTTAGATAAATAGCAGGTAGAAGGTAGAGATTCTTTAAATTATTATTTCAGCACATCTACTTTTCTCCAGTCTACTTTTCTACTTTCTATTAAGTTGTAATCAAATTTCACAATCTATACAATATAATAATGGCAGAATTAGAGGCACTTGAGTGGATAAAAAAGTATCATCGACTAACCAATTATCTTGGAGCATCTATGCTTTATTTAAAAGATAATTACTTTTTAGAAGAAGATTTACAAGCAGACCACATCAAAAATAGAATTCTTGGTCACTGGGGAACAGTGCCTGGTTTGAATTTAATGTATGCAGGGGTTAACTATCTTGTTTCAAAAACAGGTCAAGAAACAATGTTTATTGCAGGACCTGGACACGGAGCGCCTGCTGTTTTAGCAAACTTATTTGTTGAAGGAACATTAGGTGAATATTACCCAGAGGCACTTGCCAATAAATCAGGTTTTGAATATTTAATAAAGCATTTTAGCTGGCCAAAAGGATTTCCTAGTCACACATATCCAGGAGTTCCTGGGACAATTATGGAAGGTGGTGAGCTTGGTTATTCTCTAGGTACTGCTTATGGTACCGTTTTAGATAACCCTAATTTATTAACAGTTGTTGCAGTTGGTGATGGTGAAGCAGAAACTGGACCCTTAGCAGCTTCTTGGCATAGTAATAAATTTATAAACCCCGAAACGTCTGGCGCAGTACTTCCGATATTGCATCTAAATGGATATAGAATATCTGGTCCAACAATATTTGGAACAATGACTAACGAAGAAATCTTCAAATACTTTGAAGGGCTTGGTTATCATCCTCATATCCTTGATCAATACACATCAAAAGATATATACGATGATTATTTAAATACAATTGACTATGCACATAAACAGATTTTAGAAGTAAAAGAAAATTGGAAAACTAGTAGAGCAAAACCAAGGTGGCCAATAATTATTTTAAGAAGCATGAAAGGGTGGACAGCACCTGAATTTGTTGAAGGAAGAAAAATAGAGGATCATAATAATTCTCATGGAATACCTCTTGAGCATCCTAAAAAAGATGATATAGAAAGAAAAGCAATTCAAGATTGGCTAAGAAGCTATGACATACATGATTTATTAAACGAAGATAAAACTATAAAAGAAGATGTTCTTAAATTTGTTCCAAAAGGTGAAAAGAGATTAGGAAAAGTAAAATATGCATATGGAGGAGATATTAAGCAAGACTTGGAGCTTCCCGACCTCTCAAAATTATGCATGGACTTTGAAGAAAGAGGATTCGAGCCAGAAAGTAGTATGCAACATATGGGAGAGTACTTTAAACAATTATTGTCAAATCCAAAGAATTCATCTAACTTTAGAATATTCTCTCCTGATGAATCTGAATCTAATAAACTAGGAAAAATATTTGATGTAACATCACGTCAATATGTTTGGCCAGTAAGAAATTGTGACGAATGTATTTTGCCAGATGGAAAAGTAATGGAAATTTTAAGCGAGCATGTTCTTCAAGAATGGATGCAAGGATATACACTAACAGGTAGACACGGAATTTTAATCTCTTACGAAGCTTTCCTAGGTATTGTCACAACGATGATTGATCAATTCATAAAATACTTAAAAAGCTCACAAGACATTCCATGGAGAAGTCCACTGCCTAGTTTAAACTATGTTGCAACAAGTACTGGATGGAGACAGGATCACAATGGATTTTCACATCAAAATCCTTCTTTAATAAATACCTTGTTAAGTAAGCATGCAGATTTTGTAAGTATTTACTTTCCAGCTGATGTTAATACATTACTTGCTTCAATGGATGATTGTTTTAATAGAGTTGATAATGTAAATCTTATTGTATCTGGTAAAAGAGAATTGCCACAATGGCTAAGTATAAATGAGGCAAGGGAGCATGTAAAAAGAGGTATAAGTATTTGGGAATGGGCTGGGAATAAAACGAAAAATGAAGTTGATGTGGTTCTAGCCTCATGTGGCGACTATCAAACGGTGGAAACAATTGCAGCAGCACAAATTCTTAAAGAAGATTTGCCAGAACTTAGTTTTCAATATGTAAATGTAAATGAGCTAACAAGGCTTGGACTAGGAGATGAAAATAATCCAATTTTATCTAGTAACGACTATAAACAGTACTTTACAGATGATAAAGATGTGATTTTTAATTTTCATGGATATCCAGAGGCAATTAAGCAAATAACTTGGGGAAGAAGAATTTCTGAGCAAATGGTTTTACTAGGCTATATTGAAGAAGGTACAACCACTACTCCATTTGATATGCAGGTTTTAAATAAGGCAAGCAGATATCATGTTTGTATTCAGGCGATTTTATCTGCTTCTAGATTTAATCCAGCTGTAAAAGAAAAAGAAGAAGAGCTAATTAGAAAATATTCAGATATTTTAGAAAAGCATAGCAAATATATTGTAGAAAATGGTGATGACATGCCTGAAATTAAAAACTTTAAATTCAAGTTTTGAGTTGCAAAATTTTTAAATAAACAAAAAGAGCGTGTTAAACACGCTCTTTTATTAACCTATTAGATAGATTAGCTTTTCATTGAATTATATTTATTGTATATAATTGCACCCATTCCCCACATTGTTAAGAAGAAGCTAATTGTACCTGTAAATATTGCTAAGATTGGAATTAGTCCTAGAATAAATAATCCAAGATCAACAACCAAAGTACCTACAAGTAATACAATAAATCTACCTGTATTTTTCTTATCAAATCGCTCCAAAAGCATTCTACCAATCATATATCTTGCATAAATTCCACCTACCATTAAGGCTAGAACACCTAATACCATTAGCAAGAATAGTAATCTAATTCCTATAACTGAAACAAATAGAACTAAGATCAAAATAATTCCTACAACCATAGTTAAGCATCCATAGCCAACAGACTCTCCTGGTTTCTTCTTCATTGTTTCTAAAGTCTTCTCTGTAAATACTGGGAATATTCTTATAAATACATAACCAGCAAATACTGAACCTATTAGCATTAAGAAAGATAGAATTAGTGCAAATACAGATAATCCAGCAATTAATCCACTAACCATTGACTTAACTGAATCATTGTTAAATGGAAGATCCATATTTTCAGCAGCACCTAATGTTGTTGGGTTATTTGTTGCATTTAATTCTGTGTTAAATCCATTTGTTGAAAGATCTCCTAAAATTGTTGTTCTTGAAGAAATTCCAATTTGACCACCTGAAACTAGAACATCTCCCACTACTGTTTCAGAGTTAATAAACAAAGATCCTCCAAATGCTCTTACATCACCAGATACATTTCCGTTTAAAATAAGCATTCCTCCTGCAAAAAGTACATCTCCATTTACATTTCCATTAATCTCAACAGCTCCACCTGCAACAATGATGTTATCAAGAACATCACCATTAATTACTACCTGGCTACCAGCAAAAACTACATCATTAGAAATATCGCTATTAATTACTTCTTCATTTCCGGCAAGATAAATTGAACCTGAATCAGTAACTGTTGCATTATCATAATCTGATGCATCTAATGGCGTAATTTGCATAGTACTTGTTGTTGGGTATAACAATTCTGGATCTTCAACCATGTCAGATTCTGTAGAAGTTCCATTTGTATCAACAATTGCTAATACTGGGCTACTTAATGCAATTGTGAACACAGACACGAGCACTATTGTAAGTAAACTCTTGTATTTCATAAAAGAAAATTAAAAAATTATGTTTGT
>JAGQLJ010000132.1 GCA_020429495.1 Candidatus Dojkabacteria bacterium | reverse complement strand
GTATTTGAAACTTCCCAATCCAAACAACCTTCGTTGTCAGCAAAATTTATAAGGTCATAAAATGGGATTTCAGAAGGTAATTCAGCCCACTTTATTTTACCTTCAATATCTAATAAATCTTGCCTGTCAATCAATTTAATAAGTTTCTCTCTAAACCTACAGTGAGCTGAATAAGAATAAGAAACACCTCTAAAAACAACATCGCCAGTATATGTTTTGCCGTCTTGTAAGTTTTTAATTTTATGTTTCCAATCTTCATCAATCACATACGCTGTAAAATCAGCTTCTTCTTCGTTTTCGGCAAGTTTAATATTACCATAAGTTCTTACATCTAATCCCATTTTATTTATTGTTTTAAGTTAAAAATTATACTTCATAATTATATCTGCAAAACTTTAGAATATTTATTAATCTTGTTTTTCTTGAATAATAAACTCCAACCCTAATACATCTAATTGTCTAATTAAGGTTGAAACTCTTAAATCACCGCCACGCTCTACGGCACTAATGTATTGTGCCGTATATGGCTCTTCTTTTTGGTCGTATTCTGCCAGTTTCTCGCCTAATGCCTTTTGGCTTAGGTTTTGCATACGCCTTTGTCGGCGCAACAAAAAACCTATTTTTTTTATTCTATCCTCTAAGTCCTCTTTCATAATTAATTTTCTTGTTTTTTAGACAATAACCACTCATATAGCTTGTCTGCTAATGGTAGCATATCTTTTGTTTCAATCTTACTCCCAATACACAAATCTTTAGCATAAGAAAGCGCATAAGAAGCGCATTTGTGTTCATAAGGCTCTGCCTTAAATCCACTTTTGTTGAATTGTGGCTTTTGTTGTTGTATTGGCTTGATTTTATTATTGCCCTTAATATCAACTTCTATGGTATAGGTAAGCTCCGTACCGGCACATATTTTTAATGGCAATTTTTCTTTTGTTCCAATAGCACCAATATCGCCATTCTCAAAAGTTAATTTATGATAATAAATAGTTCCGTTTGGCGAGTTCCACTCTTTCGTGAACTCACAACTTTTTATTCTACTTGTTTTTTCCATTTTATAATTGTTTATTTTTATTTAATGAATTTTATCTCTACTGTATCTTTATTATAACTAATTTGAGCGGGGTATATAAGTTCGCCAGTCTCAGTATCAGCGACCTCTTTTTGCCTTGTTTTAGCCAATGTTTTTGCAATCTCTTGTAATGCTTTAAGCCTGTTTGCGGTTTCCTCTATAAGAGGATTATTAGGAAAGGTAGCTTTACTTGCACCTTTTTTGGTTTTTATCTCGATACCTCCTTTAGTTACTACCTCTTTTGAGTAGTTTTTTTCCATATAGTCCACCACCTCATCCTTTATACTGTTCTCGGCAATCTCTACAATAGCCTTTATGTGCCTAATAAGCGCATACATTTCTATTGGAGTAACACTACCATTAATCAATGGTTCTATAATGCTATTTGCCACCTCTGTATGGTTTATAACTATATCCGTGTCGAGTTTTAATAATTGTGTATTTAACTGCATTATTGTATTTTAAAATCTATAATTTTCTTTTTCTTCTTTACGACTAATTACTTCGGGAAAGTCCGCATCTTCTATACGCCTTAATTCATATATCCAAGCATCCACCACATCTGAAGTTTTGTCGCCTATCACCACATATAATATATTATCCTGTTTACGTGGCTCTGCATCATCCGCAGGTTGTAAGTGGTCGCCTTTAAATATAGGCTCTACAAAATATTCTATAAATTCCGTTTCAACAATAAAAACATCTTCTGTTTTTTTATATACTTCGTAATTAAATTCTTTTTCATCGTCTATTCGTACTTGGTCTGTTACCAACATAGTATCATATACTCCTTGTATAACTCCCTGTAATTGTTCTAATGATTGTATTGTTACCATAATACTATATTCTATTTTACAATTGCAATATTACACTTATTATTTTAATTAAGCAAGTAATAAGTATAATATTTAACACTTATTAACAT
>JAGQLJ010000131.1 GCA_020429495.1 Candidatus Dojkabacteria bacterium | reverse complement strand
CTAAAGACAATGTTGTATTTAAATATTGTGTACTGTTAACTATCTTAGGGTCTTCAAGCATTATGCCTGGAACAAGATAAGTGTTTGCTCTGTATACTGAGCTATCAGATAGGTCATTTTGTCTTAAAAAGTCTGTAAATGGTTGATTAAGTGCAACTATATGTAGCATATCATTATGTGCTGCTGTTTCTAGCGAAGTAATTATACTGTTTAAATTAGTTTTAACTGTATTTAAGGCTTGGTTAAATACTGATGCAAAAGTTTCAGAAATAATTTCATGTTTATAAGAAATTGATTCATTGCCTGATTGCGCTCTAACCAAATCTGCTAAGAATGTGTCTGATTGTAGGTTTATTCCTTGTACATTTATATCTCCATCTAAAGAACCTGTAATTTTTTCTAAAGTTTCTAATTGAATTGTTCCAAATGCATCAATATTTGTTCCTAAATAATCTTCCCACATTGATTCTGACATAATATTGTTTAGCTCAGATAAATTTGCAACACTCCCAAAACTAGCTGGGACAACTTCATCTTTTTCTAGATTTGAGAATCGTCTCTTATTAATTTCTCTTAAATCATCTTCAGATAATAGAGAATTTTTGAAAGAAACATCTTCAATACTATCAACTTTTACTTGTGTTATACCTCCATTTTGAACTGTAATTAATGCATACCCGCTAATTTCGCCTCCTAATGGCGTTATTCGAGTATTATCAAGAATCATAAATAAATATGTTACTGGATTATCTAAGCCTAAAATTCCAGGCGATGATGTTAGACCTTGTGTTTGTTCCTGGATATTTGTATAACCTAAAATATCTTCATTTAGATTCACAAATAGCTTCTTTATTTGATTTGGTAACAGTGGTAGCTGATTATCTTTTATTGATGACTGAGACTTCTCTATTTTTTGTATTCCTTTCTCATAAAATACATCTCTATTTTCAAGCTCAGCTAAAATGTTTGTATAATCTTTAGCTTGTCCTTCTAAAGATAAGTAACCATCATTACTTTTTCTAATTACAGTATTATTTTCAAAACTTTTAAAATAATTATTAATTGGTGAGAGTGCATACAAAACATCTTGAACTCCATTAACAAATTCTTTATAAAATCCTACAAAAGATTTAGCATCATCTAGCTCTTCATCATAAGAAACTAACTTTGCTGCTTGATTATATCTAGGTAAGATTTTTTCAACTTGCTCAAATGAATTTGATATATTTTTAGCATTTTCATAACCATCATCATATTTTCTGTTCTGGATTGCACTATTAAGATTTGGCATTTCAGTAGAAATTGTTATTGCGTGTCTTGATACATATAACGTTGGTGAAATTACAGCTACGTATACAATTAAAAATACTATTGAAAGCACTATAAATATTCCAAATTCTACAGGAGACATTTTGCCTAAAAAGCTAAATGTTCTAGCCATAAAGATGAAAAAGCTCCAGAATAAATTAACAATTTTTTCTGGTAGTGATTTCTTTCTAGTTTTTCTTTGTAACTGAATTGTTTTATATGCTTGTTGAATACGTTCTTTCTTTAAGCTATCAGTTGATTGATTAGACTTTTGTACTAGTTCTTTATTACCTTTAGCCAAAGATAAAAAGTTTTGAAAATTGCTTACAGATTTTGTTTCTGTACTATTAGGCATTCCATCTACTGTGGATGATTCTAAAATCATTATTTTTGCAGCAGCTAATGATTGTGTAACAGCCCTATCAAAAGATATTCTTGGCATCCATCCAATTCTTGTTAAGTTTGGTGCTGGTTTATGTATTTTAATTGGTGGACCTGAATTTGCATCATCTGACTTAAACTTTATTTCACCTGCATTATCCTCTAATTCTTGAATTTTATATGCAATTGAAAGATGCGTATATGTATTTTCATAAGTTAATGAATATACTTCGCCATCAGTATCTTTTGAAAATTGTGCTTTAATAATTCCATAAGCTGCGTCTAGTGTATGAACAAACCATTCATTTTCTAGTCCATCATTTCTTAATAGTAAATCATTTCCATTGGCAGCAGCAGTAATTAACTCAACAAATGCAGTCTTCTTATTAAAATTCATTCCATCTCCAATAATTTCACCCAACCTTACTATTCTTGTGTTTAAGCTGGCTTTTTCATGATATTCCATTACTAATCCTTCAGAATATCGTTGCATTTCCATATTAGAATAAGCCTGAGTATATCCTTTAGACATACTTAGCTTATATGCAGAATCATCTGTTGCGAATAATACCTGATTAGCTTTTATTGAAGTAGTTAATAAAAATCTTGCATCAAACTTTGAAGCTAGCGATAGCGCTGCATCTAAATAATTAGAAACAGTTAAAAATTCTTGTGTTGAAATATCTGCGGTATAGTCTTCACTTTCATGATTAAAGTAGAACACATAATCTAATCTTCTTATATCATCTTCCAAATGAGGTATTGAAGTATAGTCTAAAAAACTTACCAAATCGTTTGAACTAAAGCTGCTTAATCTTTCAATATTTTTTTGTGTAACAACATCTATTAATACAACATAGCCTCCTTGTTTAATTAAAGAATCAGCAATTTCTAGACCAAGTTTATTCAAACCTCCAATTATTACTGAGGTTGGATGCTTTATTGTATTTTTTAGTTGAAATTGTTTTGGTACCATTTTTTTCTTTAGCCCCCTAATTAATTTGAACTGGCTGTAACATTAATTTTGTTTCCACATTTATTATGTAATTAACTAGTTTATCTCTATCTGATTGCTCCCCTGGTAAAATTGTAAACTCTAATGTTTCATATCCTTCTTTAGTGATTTTAATTGTATGTTGTTGATCTAAGCTTATTGATTGAGTGAATTCATTAGAATTTACTGCATGTGGAACTCCGTCTATTTCTGCATTAAAGTCTGTTGTATCTGATTTTAATTTTAGATTATAGTTTTCATTAGTCTTTTTTGTAGCAGTAATGACTGTTCCTTCAGAAAATTCTTCTTCTGGGCCAAGTCCAAGAGTAATAATTGTATTTATTCCTTCTGTAAAAGTTACAATGTCTCTGTATTCCCAATATGCTCCACTGACATTAGAAATTCTTTTTACTGTTACTGATTTTTCTCCAGGCTCTATTGCATCAATAATTAAAGCCCTATCTTCTGAGGCAGAAGCAGTACCTTCTTGTGCAATATCATCAATTTCAACCTGAATATCTCCTAACAGCGAATAAACTTCTAGTCCAGATATCTTGTCGGGTTTTTCTACATTAAATATTTTTGCAATATCTACATTCCATTGTAGCCAAGGAGACCAAAGTCCCAAAAGGACTAATACTAAAACAAGTATTACTAATCTTATAAAAGTTTTCATTTAATTTTCTGTCTCTATTCTACATTCTACAATAAGTAAAAGTAAGTTATAAGAGTAATAAGTTTTCAGTTTCCAGTTTTTAGATATATAATCTTCTTATGGAATATACAATAGAAAATCCACAAATACCCTTTTCACTATCTGAGCTAACTAACTTTATTGATGAAGCATCGCTAAATTCATATGCAACAGAAAGTGTTGAAGCAAGAACACCTGAAACTGATGGTTATAAAGTTTTAAAGTATGAGAATGGAGATTGGGAATACGAAGATAAATATACAGGATATGCAAGAAGCTGGGGATCTGAAACAGTAAAATACAAAGGCGAGATTGTTTGGAAAGTTGTTTATGGTGGTGGAATGATAGAAGAAATTCCTGAAGGAGTATTTGCTCATAGAGGTCCCGAACATTTTGAAGAAGGGAAATGGCATTATTCATCCAAAACTCATGGTGATATTACGTACTTTCATGGAGATGAAGAAATTTCTTTTGAAGGAAAAGTTGTATTCTTTCATAGATTTATTGGAGGACTAGTAATTGCTAATAGCTAGTAGCTTGCGGCAAGTGGCTAGCAGCTATATAATAACTTTATGAATTCAAATCCAGGAAGAGAACTATACACAGAATTAAATGGCAAAAAATTTGCGCGAATTCCTGTTGAAACAAAGTTTGTTGAAATAGACGATTCTTTAGTTGATGTTCTTGATGAATTTGCAAAACCTAAGATTGAGAATGGTGATATCATGGCAGTTTCTTGCAAAATTGTAAGTATCACAACCCCTGGTTTAACTGTACATAAAGATTCTGTCAAAATTTCTTTATTAGCAAGAATAATAGTAAAGTTTGTAAAGAAATGGCCAAATGATATTGGTTACTCAAGTCCAAGAAAAATGCAGGTGGCAATAAATAGAGCTGGCTATGGCAGAATTATCTTTTCAATTATTGGAGGTTTGCTCATGAAGCTTTTGGGAAAGCCAGGATATTTTTATAGACTTGCTGGTAATCAGATTAATGCAATTGATGGATTTACTGTTGGCTACACTTCCAAGCCGATTTTTGAAAATTATGCTTTCTTACCACCAAGACCATATGAAGCAAAGAACATTTGTAATGAACTAGAAGCACGTTATGGTGTTCCAGTTGCAATAATGGATGGGAATAATATAGAAAATAATGTAATGGGAATGAGCAATAAGCTAGAAAACATGTATTCAGAAGAAGAATGGAAACAGATTATGGCTGGAAATCCTCAAGGACAGGAAGATGATGGAAACAATACTCCTGTTATTTTAGTAAGAGAAATAAAATAATATTTGCCAATTAATTTTGTTAGCGATATTATTACTCGTTTTAATTCTTAAATTTAGTTTTAGATGAAGATAAAAAAGGTACATGCCAGGCAAATAATTGATTCAAGAGCAAACCCAACAATTGAAGTAGATTTAACACTTGATGATGGTTCTTTTGGTAGAGCTGCAATTCCAAGTGGCGCATCAACTGGTGCTCATGAAGCACTTGAGCTAAGAGATGGTGATAAAAGTAATTTTTTAGGCAAAAGTGTTTTAAAGGCAGTTAAGAATGTAGAAGATCTAAATTCAAAGTTGTCTGCAGAAGACTTTAAGTCACAAGAAGAACTTGATAACTTCCTAATCAAACTTGATGGTACTGAAAATAAAGCAAATCTTGGAGCAAACGCAATTTTAGGTGTTTCGCTAGCTTTTGCTCATGCTGTTGCTAACAGCAAAAAACTTCCTTTATTCAAGTATATAAACGAAATTTATGGAGGCGAAATGAGTTTACCAAGACCAATGTTTAACATTATGAATGGAGGGAAACATGCAAACTGGTCAACTGATATTCAAGAATTTATGATTATTCTTCAAAATAGAGACTATGCTGAGCAACTAAGAGGTGGTTGCGAAATCTTTTTAAATTTAGGAAAGATCTTAGATGAAAGAGGAATGAATACTAATATTGGAAACGAAGGTGGATATGCACCTGGATTTAAAAATAATGAAGAGGCTCTATCAACTATTTCTGAGGCAATTGAAAAATCAGGTTATAAACTAGGTGAAGATGTTTTCTTTGCACTAGATGTAGCATCTAGCGAGTTCTATAACGCAGAGAATGATACTTACATACTTAAAACTGAGAATAAAGAAATCTCTAAAGATGAATGGTTAGAAACTTTAATTTCCTGGACAGGCAAGTATCCATTCTTAAGTATTGAAGATCCTTTTGCTGAAGATGATTGGTCAATGTGGTCTAAATTTACACAAAAGGTTGGAGATAAACTACAAATTGTTGGAGATGATTTATTGGTAACAAACGTAAAAAGAATTGAAAAAGCAATCGATGAGAAATCTTGCAATGCTCTATTAGTTAAAGTAAATCAAATTGGTTCTTTAACAGAAACATTTGCAGCAATGCATATGGCAAAAGATGCAGGTTGGAATAATGTTGTTTCTCACAGAAGTGGAGAAACAGAAGATGTAACAATTTCTCACATTGCAGTTGGAACAGGAGCTGGACAAATTAAAACAGGTGCTCCAAGCCGAGGAGAAAGAACTGCAAAATATAATGAATTATTAAGAATTAGCGAACAGCTGTAGCTAAATTTATAAAAGAAAAGAGGTGCTTTAACTAGCACCTCTTTTTATTTAGCAAAAAATTATTCTTTTACTATCAAAGTATTACCTTTCATTACTTCTGGTTTTTCTATTCCCATTAGATCTAAAATTGTTGGCGCAATATCTTCAAGGCTTTCTTTTCTATCTAGTTTGCATTTAATATCTGTTACCAAAATGAATGGCACTGGATTGGTTGTATGCTGAGTATGTGGTTGTTCAGATTCATAATCCCACATAACGTCTGAGTTACCATGATCTGCTGTAACAATTAAAACATAATCATCCAGTTTTTCTTTTATTGCTGCATATACCTTGCCTAAACAATAATCAACAGATTCTGCTGCAATAACTGCTGCTTCATAGTTGCCGGTATGCCCTACCATATCGGTATTTGGATAGTTAACAACAATAAAGTCATAGCTATCTTTTTCAATATGATCAACAATTTGATCTGTTATATCAAATGCTCTCATTGAAGGCTCAAAGTTATAGTATGGTTTAACATAACGATTAGACTGCAACATTTTCCAATCTTCATATGGATATTCCTCTTCTTTACCTGCATTCATAAAAAAGGTTAAATGTGCGAATTTTTCAGTCTCAGTAATGTGCAGTTGGCTTTTCTTAGCTTCAGATACTGTACTTGCTAATGTATGTGAAATATATTCTCTAGGAAATGCTACTGGGAATTTAAAGTCATCTGAGTAAGAAGTAAATGAAACCATATAATTATTTTTAGTAACTCTCTGAGATATTCTTTGAGCAAGTTGGTACATTCGGTCTGTTCTAAAGTGAAAAAAGATTATTGAATCCTTTTTCCCTATAATCCCCTCTTCATCTAAGACATACTGTTCAAAGTATTCATCAGTATTGTTATGATAATAATTATCATTTATAACTGTTTCATAAGATTTGTAATTTCCCCCTCTACCTTCAAAAATTAAGTTCACAGCTTTCTCAGTTTTATCCCAGTCTCTATCTCTATCTAGATAAAACCTACCCTGCATTGTGGATATTGAAGCTTTATTAAACTTATGTTTTTTTAGGGATTTTTCAACTTGATCTAAATATTTTTTAGCTGATTTGGGTGGAGTATCCCTTCCATCTGTAAATGCGTGAATGTAGATATTCTCTACACCTTCTCTCGCTACAAGATCTATGCAAGCTTGTAAGTGTTCCATAGATGCATGAACATTACCGTCAGATACAATTCCAACTAACTGAACTGCTGAGTTATTTTTTTTAGCATGATTACAAGCTTCCACTAGTCCTTTATTATTGAAAAAGCTACCTTCTTCAATATATTTTGAAATTCTGGGAAGATCTTGCAATATTACTGTGCCTGCCCCAATTACCTGATGATTAATTTCACTAGTTCCAAATTGTCCTTCAGGAAGCCCCACTGCTGGTCCATCACTTTTTAATCTAATATTTGGATAATCTTTTACTAACTTATCAAAATTAGGAGTTTTAGCATTTGCAATTGCATTAAACTCGTCTTCCTTACCTAAGCCCCAACCATCTAAAATTAGCATTACCACTTTTTTATTCATTTATATATTTTAAACGAAGGTATTATATACCATTCTTGAAATATTTAAAAAATATTGTATACTTCCAAGTTCTAATTTATTTTTTATTATATTTATTTATGTCATTGAATGGTACAAGCGAA
>JAGQLJ010000130.1 GCA_020429495.1 Candidatus Dojkabacteria bacterium | reverse complement strand
TCTATAGAGCACCAATGATTGCCTGGAAAGATAGAAATAAGCATTTATTGGAATTTTAAATAAAAAAAGAAGAGAGTAGGATTCTCTTCTTTTTATAAAGTTGTTATATCTGTTTTATTCTTCTTGAGTTTTTACTAAAAATCCTTCTCCATCCAACCTGAATGTATATGATATTTTTTCTTTAAGAACTGAAACCTCATGACGTAAGTATGGTTTAATACTTTCTTGTAAAGAATTTAATCTAATCGCCTCTGGAATGTTAATGTTTAAGAACCAGATTATACTCAAAATATGATCATCAGAGCATTGTTGAACTAAATTTACTAAAAAGGCAGATGCATTAATTTCTTTATACTGTAGATAAAATTGATCTAGATCAAACTCTTCTGCAGAGATAAGTTTTCCTAGCGCTATAAATTTTTCATTAACTCCTTTTGAAAATTCATTTGTTTCTTGATCTCTTAGATTTGCAATGCCTTTTTCAATTGTTTCTTGAGAAGCTATTTCAGTCGTATCTGGATTTAATGAACCATCCATATAAATTGTTTAATAATTATTCTGGATTATATTGTACGTATACGATTTAAGCAAGGAGTATGCATAGTTCTCGATACGTTCTACTACGCCAATGCTACGTAGAACTACTTGAACTGACAACTCTAAAGGCTAACAGCTAATTGCTATCTGCATGCGGATTACCAGTATATGCAGCCTCTGTCGAAATAATTCTTAGTAGCTCAGATTTATTGGTCTTTAAAAATTCTCTCAGCTCATTCATATTGTTAACTCCTAAATCAGCTAGAGTTCTTGCTGCATAATGCTTAAACTCATCTACATAAAATGCCATTGATCCTGCTTTTTCTGAAAAGAACATGTAACCTGGCTTTCCTTCAACCTTTTTTGCTCTTCCAGCATATGTCATTCTAGCTTCTAATAGTTTCTCGTTAGAAGATTCAATTAACATTGTTGGTGCACTTGCAGAACCATGATATGGATGACAAAGCTTTCCAGATTTATGTTGAAAGAAAAAATCTGTTAGCTCAATTGTTCCCCTAACAAATTTTTGATTTGAAAGAATTAAATCTACACCTAAAACAAAAAGACCACCAACAGAACGTCCAACGCCACCTTCTGCAACAATTGTTACATTGTTAAACCTTGGGTCTGTTGTTATGCTATAAATTTCTTCAAGAGTAGTTAGTGCCATTCCGTTTGTTGCAGAGGTACACTGCATTCCACCACCATGTCCAAATACTAAACCATCTACTTTAATATCACCTGCGATAAGCTCCAGCGCTTGCTCTTTATCGGCTATTTGACCTGCAAAAATTTCAACTACATCTCCTAATTCTGCCCTAATTCTTCTAGCAATTTCTACAACTCTGGGGTCTCCATTAATTGTATAAATTCTAAAAAGCTTAACTCCTGCTTTTTTATATAGCTGTCTAATTTGTTTCATTTCTTCATCTAAATTTCCACAACCAACTGCAGCTCCAATATTTCTAAAAGCTCGTTCTTGCTGTTTAAGAGGGAGTTTTAAATCTTTAATTGCTTTTTTGGCATCATTTATCAAATCAATTTGTCTTTTTGGATCAACTGCATTTAGGCTATTTCGATGTGTAAAGATTGGCATATGCCCAATTGCTGCAGTTACTAAAATATCTCTCCAACCAGAAATTGGAGGCATTGAACCAATTCCATAAATGCTTCTAGCATGCTTTCCTATCTTGTTATACAGACCAGTAGAAGATATTGCACTTCGGCTAACAATCTTATCTGATGAAATCTTTTTATATCCAATCTCTTTTAGAGCTTTTGTTTCTGTAATATCTCCAACACTTGTTGTTCCAAGTGCAGTCTCTACAGTATTTGATCTTCTATTATTTCTATGTTCAATTCCCCTTTCATCAATCTCATCTAGAATTTTATGTACTTTTGTATTTTGGTGCTCTAAAAAATATTCAGCTCTTTGAGCTAGTGCTAATTGCCTTCTTTCAGGACCCATTTGCCATAAAACTGGATTACCATTTCTAAAAGTCTTTAAAGATTTTCTATCAATATCGGTTAAAAGAAGCCCTAGACTTGATGAATCTCCTTTTTTTATAAATCTTGTATAGAATTTATTTTCTTGTTTAACAATTGGATCGTAGCTATCAGAATAAAAATTTTTTTGCAGCTTTTGTTTTTCACCTAAACATTCAAGTGAGTATGCAAACTTTAGCGCTTTTGCATCTTTTAATTTTTCTGGACGCATACGCTCAAGCTCTTGAGCATATGGTTCAGCAATTTCAAAAATAGGGTAGGTTAAATCTAATTTTGATTTCTTAAACTTTTCTAAAGCCATTGTTCTCATTGAAAGGGAGTCTTTCTTTTTATCGGTCATTTCTGCAAACGTCTGCTTTTCACCATCTGGGATAAACATATCATCCCAACCAAAACCATTTGACCCTCTTAGAGTCTCAGAGATTTTTCCAGCTAAAACTCCCTCCCAAATATGAACTTCTGTTCCATCATAAAGTGCATAGGTAATTCTAGCTGTTGCGGATCTGTCTTTATCTTTTAGCCATACTTCACAAATTAGTCTTCGCATTTCTGTTTCTGAACAAAAATCATTTGCGTATGTACCAGGTCTGCCACCTAAACCCCTCATTTCAAGCGAGACATCTTCAATTAAAATTGGATTAAAATTATTCTTTTCCCATGCAGCAATTGCTTTTGCTTCAGCTACTTTTTTGGAATCCAGACTTTGAATTTCATCCATCTTCAAATCTTTCCCAATAATTATGTAGCCCGTTAAAATTCTTTCTATTTCTTTTAGTTTATTTTTATTTCCTGTTGCGACTTCTAAAACCGGCGAAGAGGAGGAGATTTTATTTTCAACATGACTAATAATATTTGGGATTGTTTGATAAAGATTTCGTGGCATCTTGTATTGGTTAACAGATAGAGTTTATCTAATAGGCAGAAAAAGTAATTTCAAGTTAAAATGTCAGCAATATTTCATATTATCATAGTAATGGATAAGCTAAAGAAGTTTGAAGATAAAATTAAAGAGATCTATATAGATAAAGCAGATTCTATCTTTGAGCAATTAAATAGTGCACCAGCAAAAAGTTTTTGGATTAATACTCTAAATTTTTCTGAAGATGAAGTTCTAGCAGAACTAAAAAGTGAAGGTTTTGAAGTAGAGAAATCTAGGATTCCGTTTATGTATATAGTTAAAGATTCTGATCTGCAATTAGCAAAATCAAATGCATTTATAAATAACAAGATATATATTCAGCAGCTTTCAAGCTCTATACCTGCAATGCTAATTAATCCAAAACAGAACGAAAAGATTTTAGATCTAACTGCAGCTCCTGGAAGTAAAACAAGCTTAATGTCTGTTTTATCAAAAGGAAAAGCAAAAATAACTGCAGTTGAAACAAACAAAAATAGGTTCTTTAGATTAAAAAAGAATTTGGAAGATTATGGAATAAAAAATGTAGATTGTATTCTTGCAGATGGAAAAACTTTAGTAAAAAGATTTCCAGAATTTGAGAACCACTTTGATAAAGTTTTGGTTGATGCACCTTGCTCTAACGAAGCTGCCTTGTGTTTAACAGATGAAGCAAGTTTTAAATATTGGAATCCAGGAAAAGGAAAATCTTTAAGCGGATTGCAGAAAAGCTTATTAGCTTCTGGTTTTGATATGCTAAAACCAGGTGGTAGCCTAGTTTATTCCACATGTACATTTAGTGTTGAAGAAAATGAAATGGTTGTTGATTGGCTACTGAATAAATATGAAAATGCAAAACTAGAACAATTAGATTTGCCAAAAGGAATTCCCGCAGATAATGGAAAAATAGAGTGGAGAAGAAAAAACTTTCAGCCAACATTAATCAGTACAAAACGAATTTTGCCGAATGATTATTTTGAAGGATTTTTTGTATCCGTGGTATCAAAAAACAAAAATTATAAGTAGGGCTACAACAATTGGAAGTCCAATTGCTATTGCATAAGCTAACTTTTTATCTTTCATAAATTAAGTCTAATTCTCTTAATAATATCACTACAATAAAACATACTTCAAGAAATTGTTTAAGTTGTAGTGCGATTGAGTGCTCTGTGGTAAAATTCGTACAGCACTTTTTAAAAGTCGGGGCGTAGTTCAGTTGGCTAGAATGCACGCTTTGGGAGCGTGAGGTCGTGAGTTCGAGTCTCGCCGCCCCGACCATTATTAAAACTGTATCAGGCTTCTCCCTCCATCATTAAACTCAATCTCTAGCGGATTTATTGTTAAGTTAGTAACACCAGCTTTATACATATCTAGCACATCGTATTGCTCACTCAATAGGTTTGGATAGTTAGTTGGGATATTTGGTTCTTTAAACTTAACGTAGTAAGGATCGTTTTTATTTGAGTTATCGTAAGTAACAAAACCTAGAGTTAGAGTTAAAGAGAATAAAATGCCAATACAAATAATAAACATTGCTATCCACTTTAGTCCTTTTAGTCTCATATAGTTTATAAAATTGGCCAGTCCGAATGCGAAAACGGGGTAGAGAACAATAAAAAATCTATTTCCTAAACTGTAGCCTGCCCACCAATTATTCCAAAAACTATAGAACATCAAAATAAATAGTGTTGAAACCAAAGTATAAATACTAATTTGCTTTATTATATTCAATCTTTTTGAACCCCATGCTAGCCCTATTAAACTAAAAATTACTAATGGAGACCAAGCAAGAATACCTCTTATTGGACTAAATATTAGTTTAAATGTTGAGAAATATTTTATTGAAAAAGTATCTTGATAAGAAAATAGTGAAAGTCCTGATTCAAATGGATCACCATAAACTATATTTGAAAA
>JAGQLJ010000129.1 GCA_020429495.1 Candidatus Dojkabacteria bacterium | reverse complement strand
GACAATTTTCTTTTCTACAGATTCTTAATAAAGATGTATCTCTTGAACCACATCCTTTTACAATGTCCTCTGTTGAATCCGAAGAGTATCTTCAATTTTCTATAAAAGAACTTGGGGACTGGTCTAAATCAATGGAAAAAGTAAAAGTTGGAGATAAAGTTAAAGTTACAGGACCATATGGCCATTTTACAACCGATAATTTTAGAGAATCTAAAAAACAAGTTTGGATTGGTGGTGGAATAGGAATAACTCCTTTTTTAAGTAAAATTAGAAGTGAACTTACTCAAAAATCTTGTGAAGATATCTATTTAATTTATTCTGAAAGAAATAAAGAAAATGCATCATTTATGCACGAAATTACTAAGCTAGATGATATAGAAACACATTTAAAAAGTATTATTCATTTTTCTGATGAACAAGGATTCTTATCTGCGGATCAAATATCTGAATGGGTATGTGGTTTTGAAGATACAATATTTTTAATGTGTGGTCCAAAACCTATGACTGAATCTATATCTAAACAATTAATTTCTAAAGGTATAAAACCTGATGATATAGTATTTGAATTCTTTGACTTTAAATAAACTTTTTCTGAGCTATCAATTATCCTTATATTGAAAGTATTATTTATTTTTGTATAATTCGGAATATTTATTATTTTAACAAAACTATGGCAGACAATATTGAGAACCCAGATTCAAACGGTACAGAAGAAGAGACTAATTCAAATGCATTCCAAGACTACATAAATTACAGGAGAGGGAGAAGTACATATATATCTAGAGATGCTGAAGGAAATGTACGTGGATTTATGAGTGATATATCTATAATTCGAACCCCTGATTATTCTTTAGATGATGGGCAAACTGTAGATAAGCCTAATCAAGATTCTTTAGAAGGATAATAGTTAATATATTACCGGGTAGGGATTCGAACCCCAATTGTTGGATCCAGAAACCAAAGTCCTACCATTAGACGACCCGGTAATTTATCTATTTGATGTTGCAATTATATCAAAGTTTAGGGCGGTGAGCACTTATTATTAAGCTAAAACTAGCAAAGCAGTTGCCAAAATTACCATGCTTAAATATTTACCAAGTACAGAAGTATCAAGCTTGTCAGTTTCGGTATAAATGTCTGTAAGGTTAATGTTTATATAGTAAATTAAAGTAATGTATGCTCCAACAGCTACTTCAATCTTAAATAACGTTAGAATACCAATCATTACTAGAAGAAGCATCGAAACATATCCTGTGGCTATTGAGTTAAGAAAAATATCATTCTTAGAATATCCTCTATATAAGAAAATAGTAAATGAAATTAAAAAGACTAGCACAAGATACAAGTTATATACAGTAATTTGACTTGCAGGAGAATCAATATTTTTTAAGACAGAGTAAGCAACAATTGTAGAGAAAAATATAAAAACCAATTTTTGAATATCAGGACCAAGTCCCATATCATCACGTACATTTACATGATTTAAAGAAATTTCTCTTGCATGATTCAATAGTAATATTAAAGAAACACCTAAAACAAATGCTGAAGTAAAGAATGTTGTCCAACTAGTTTGCAATAAGCCTGTAATTAATAACAAAGACATATTAGCAATAGGTAGAAACAAAAAATGGAATAGAATTTTTCCTCTATATTTTTTATTTGCTAAATTTAGCTTTGGCTGATGATTTAAAAAAGCTTCCTGTTGAATTATTGAGAATTCAATTAAATAGATTAAAACTGATGCAAAGAAAAATACAAGAAAATTTTTAAAAGAATTTCCATCTAAAATCTCGTTAATCGCTAAGTATATGCCCAAAATAATTGCTGCAGTAAATACCAGAAATTTTAGTTGTGATAAGTAATATTTACTATTTTCCATTTCTCATGTTAACCTCTTAATGATGCATCTTAGCTCATTATATACAAAACTCAAGGTGAATAAAAATTCATTTTTGGGATAATTTCTTAAAATTATTTATTATAGCTATATAAGGAAAATGAGGATACTAAATATAAATCCAAAAGGATCAAACTTCAGTTTCAAAGTTCCAATTCCAGCGTTAGGTTCAAAGTTGTCTAGTACACAAAAGCTGTTAGAGATAGTAACAAGCTTAAGAATATCTTTCTTTTTGTTAATGCTTTTTTTATTACCATTTTCACCATACTTCTTTAGCTATAGAAATTTAGTAAGTATAGATTCATCTGCCTTTATATTTGTTGTTTTAATGCTACTTATTACTGGTTCTTTCTATGCTGTTGAAGTAGTTTTAAGTAAAAATGAACGAGTAATTGATCCAAATGGATCCCTAATTATTTTGATGTTTGGGCTTTTAGTCACGGCTGCTTCTGCTCTTCTTATATTTACAGACTATGAATCATCAGCAAACACATTTGGTTTAGTTGGAGAATATAGTACTTTTAAAGCTGTTTCAGGATTATCAATAATTGCTGGTATGGCAACATACTATTTAACACAATTGTTTGCTCATCAACGAAGTAGTTTTAGTGGAATTGTAAAAGCTTTAAGTCTAGGCTTTGTATACTTTGAGCTCTTTTCATTGTTTAATGAAGATTATTCTCAGTTAATTTCAGTAAATATTGTAGCAGTTCTGTTTACATGTGTAGGTATATTCTTATTCAGAAACACATTGTTAAAAAGCGCAACAATTATTTCTTTCATTATATCTTTGGCAAATATTCTAAAGATAAATGAATTTACAGACATGAGGGTACTTTTTATGATAGCTCTC
>JAGQLJ010000128.1 GCA_020429495.1 Candidatus Dojkabacteria bacterium | reverse complement strand
TCTTTTGGTGGAGATGACGGTATACCCGTGTCCAATATATTAACAATATTAAAGTTGTCACAAGCTTATCTTAATTTGATGTTACAAAAGAATATATAGAAATTAAGAAAAAACATATTCTCTCGAGTTTATAAATGCTTGTTAGTAAATCATAAACTAAAACTTACCAAGGCATTCTGACTAAATGTTCGTTTATACTCCCTCGTCAGAAAAAGTTTGTATAAACGGTATGCTTACTTTTGTATTCGGCATACACTACTAGATTCTATAATTAAGCTTGAAAAGCGTAGTTATAGTTGAAGTCTCCACGAAGGAAACTTACAAAATTTCTAGCAGTATTAACAAGCGAGTTGTTATTTATTTGATGATTAGTTTTTTCTCACAGACAGATCCAATCAATCTGCTGACTTGCCTTAATACCATTACTATAATGTCGAATCAGCATCCCCCGCGCACCAAAAATCATTTGAAATACCCTTGGGTTTAAAGGTAAAGCATTTGATTTTTGGTGCGCGGTGAGCGCTGATCCAATGTTTTTAATGTACGTTTCGTCGTAGCTTTAACGTAGACGAATGCTTTTCTACCTACATCATTATATCAAAAAAGTCGGATTTTATCTATATAGAATGGGATTAGAGATTTAAAAGGATTTTATTGACCATTTACCTCCTTCTTTCAAGTCCTCTGTAGATCTTGTAAATTTAGTAGGATTCATAGAATGCTCAACCTTAAATTTACCATTCTCAAGCAACTCTATAACTGTAAAATAGCCGTCCCAATCTGCATGAGTCAATAAAGAATCTTTTCTAATTGGACCTAGTGGAGTTTCTATTTGAGGATCTACTCCATTTTCCATAAATGACTTACTAACCCTAAGATTATCACTTACTCTTCGTGAACCTTCTGTATTACCCTGATCCAAATTTCCACTAACACTTAATCTACCAGAACCTTCTTCCATGGGTTAGAAATAATAGATATAACGTATTATATATCACTTAATCTAGATGTGGCAAAAGTAAGACCAAAAACCTTAATATTTGGGTATTTTCTCTTTATTTCTCTTGCACATTCTTCTAATGTAGCACCTGTTGTAAATACATCATCTACAAGAATTATAGTTTTATACTTATCAACATTATTATCCACAAGTCTAAATGCTCCACGTATATTCTCTGCTCTGGCTTTTTTGCTAGTTCCTGCTTGAGATTTTGTATTTCTAGTTCTTTTTAAATTTTTAATTACAGGTACATTTAAAATATTGCCAATATTTTTAGCGAAAACTTCTGATTGATTAAATCCTCTCCATAATTTTCTTTCAAAACTCAATGGTACAAATGTTATTAGAGGCATACTGAATGTATAATATTTTTTAACAAATTGTCCAGCAATTGTACCCAAATCTTCAAATACTCCATAATTTTTTTCGTACTTACCATGGTGGATAATATCTTTAACTAGCTTGTTATATACACTAATAAAAATAAGTCCATCTAGATTAGTTTTTGAACTACATTCTTTGTGGACAAAACCATGTCTAACTGCCCTTCCACACACGTGACAATGCTGTTCGTAAGGTATGTTTAAGTAGCTATAAAAACATTTATTACAAATATAAGAACTTTTTTTGTTGCAAACTAAGCAAAAAGTGGGGAAGAAAATGCTTAAAATTAGCTTTTTCACTATATTAGTTTAGCATATTAGCGATTTCCTGATATAATCCATAAGTATTGTTTTGGTTGAATTAGCAAATACTAATTCTATTTCTGAAACAAATGCGTAAAATTTATGAATATAGTTTGGAAACCTGTAAGGAACAAATCAAACGGAAGATTCGGCTATAAGCCCGAGGCCATAGTTATTCACATAGCTGAAGGATGGCTTAACGGTGCATACTCATGGTTTAATAACCCAACGTCTCAAGCTTCAGCACACTACATGATTGGTAAAAATGGTGTAATTTGGCAGTTTGTTGCCGATGAAGACACTGCTTGGCATGCAGGTGGAGTAAATCAACCAAGATGGGCTTTATTAAAACCAAGAATTAATCCTAACTTATACACAATTGGAATCGAACATGAAGGTTTTACAGGTGAGCCATGGACTCAAGAAATGTATGAAGCATCAAGCGAGCTAATCGCAAGTCTGTGCACTAAATACAAGATTCCACTGGATCGAAACCATATCATAGGGCATAATCAAATAAACTCAGTTTCTAGAGAGAGATGCCCTGGAACTGGAGTTGATTTTGATAAATTAATTGAGCTTGCTAAAACTAAATAC
>JAGQLJ010000127.1 GCA_020429495.1 Candidatus Dojkabacteria bacterium | reverse complement strand
ATGGATATAATATTCGATATTAGAAAAATTAAATTAATAATTGGACTTGGTAATATTGGCAAAAATTATCAAAAGTCTAGACACAACGTGGGATTTTTATTTATTGATATGCTTACAAATTCTGAGCTTAAAGAAGACTCAAAGTTTGAAGCTTTTACAGAAAATATTGAAATAGATGGAAATAAAACTATTTTGGCAAAGCCTACTACACTGATGAACAATTCTGGAAGAAGTGTAGTTAAAATTGCTGACTATTTTAAAATAAAACCTGAAGAAATTTTAGTTGCACACGATGATTTAGATATAGAACTGGGAGAATACAAAATCCAATTTTCAAAAGGTCCAAGAATACATAATGGAATTATTTCTATAGAGCAAAATTTAGGCACTCCAGATTTTTGGAGATTAAGGATTGGTGTAGACAACAGAAGTCCAGAACAAAGAGAACATATGAGCGGTGCAGACTATGTACTAAACCCAATGAACTCTTCCGACTATGATAAAGTAAATACCACTTTAGAAGAAGTTATTGGCGAGATTATAAAAGAATAGCCAGTGATGGGATAAATTGTCGAAACGACAATAAATGCTGACTCAGCATATAGCCCACGAGCTATAGCGATATTGCCAGACCTGAATGAAAATGTTGGACATTTATGAGCACCACTGGCTTATATAAATTATACAACGCTAACCTATATTATTACCAGCAATATTGTCATCCAGTAAACGGATTGGCGTGAAAACATTAAGAGTTAGAGAAGTTTGTGTGTTACAAAATACTATTTTTCTTCATCACTTTCTTCTAGCATAAGTGAGTTGTCTACATGCTTAAACTTATACTCCATACCACAAACTGGGCATACTGCGTATATAACTTTATTTGGAAATTCAGAAAGCTGTTTTGAAATATTATCTAGATTTGCTTCAACCATGCCCTCAGCTGTATTTGTTAGTGGCTTAACAGCATGTTCGCATTCTGCACAAACAAATTCACCGTTGTTTAGTTTAATTAAATTATCAGAATTCATAAGATCATTGTAAAATATACAAATATTGTACATAATCTTATCATGAAATCGTTATCTTTTTAACGCTATGAGCATTTGGAATCATAAAGAAATAAAAAAAGAAATTAACTTTGATAACCTCATTACACTTGGTGAAGGAGCTACTCCAATAAGTAAAATTGATCTGGAAACTGACAATGTTTTATATATCAAACATGAGGAGCAAAATCCTACCGGTTCTTGGAAAGATAGAGGCACTGCTTTTAAAATCTCACAACTCTTAAATGATGGAATCAACGAAGCTGTAATTTCATCTTCGGGGAATGCCGCAATTAGTTTTTTAAAATATGCCAATCATATTGGTAATTTTAAGATGCATATTGTTGTCTCTCCTAACGTAAACGAAAAGAAAAATGAATTAATTAAAGAGCAAGCAGCATTTGGAGCGCATGAAATTTATTATGAACCTAAAGCAAGGTCAATGGCTGCAAAAATATCTGCAGAAAATAATATTCCTAATTTAAGGGCATCTACCGACTTAGATATACTAAAAGGTTATTGGTCACTTGGCCTTGAAATATACGATGAGATTATAAAAAATAATAGAGAAAAGAATCATGTTATTTTATGTGCTGTATCATCAGGTACAACTGCAGTTGGGGTAGTACAAGGAATTAATTTAAAGATAGAAAAAGAAGTTAATATGCCCAAATTTATTTTTGTTCAAACATCAGAATGTCATCCTCTTGTTTCAGATGATAATAAGAGTGAAGAATCTTTAGCAGACGCAATTGTTGATAAAGCACTACTTAGAGAACCCCAACTTAACAAAATTCTGAAACAAACAAATGGACAAGCAATAGCAATTGATAATTTGCAGTTAATAGAAGCAAAACAGTGGTTAGAAAGTAGAGGAGAAACATTATCTTATACTTCATCACTACCTATTGCAGCAATGCTAGAATTAGAAAGAAATTTTGAAAATACTATTTTTACTTGTATATCATCAGGAAGATAATATGAACCTAGACATAATAACAATTATTGGGCTTTTCACTTTCATTGCACTTTGGATCTTTTTAGCAATATATATAATGAGAGGATTTTTTGTAGATACTCCTTACTATCCTTCAAGATTAAAACAAATTGATGAAGCTTGGGCAGCACTTGAGCTTCCATCTGATGGTAAGAATTTTGTAGATTTAGGTTCTGGAGATGGGCGAACAGTACTTTGGGCTTCTAAAAGAGGTATGAAGGCTACAGGAATTGAGCTAAATCCATATTTAAACTTACTAGCAAGATTAAGAAATGTATTTAATCCTAAAAAAGATTTGGTTAGTTTCAAAAATGAAAACTTTTTAAAAACAGATTTAAAAGATTACGATATAGTCTATTTATATATTTATCGATCTTTTATGAATAAGCTAAAAGATAAACTATTTACTGAACTTAAACCTGGATCAATAATTGTTTCAAATGTTTTTGGATTTGACGAAATTGAACCAGACGAAACATATAAGAGATTTAAGATTTATAGAATTAAGTAAGGGTAGGTCGCGACCTACCCTTACTAGATGTATGATTTATTCACTAGAAGGATAAGAAAAATGAATACACTCAAAAACCAAATAAACAACAAATTAAAAGATAAACCCCTAATCTACTTCTGTCGTGAAGCAGAACGTGCAATTGGTCTTGAACATCACTTAGAAAATTATCATATTTGCTGTATTGAGAATAGTGATATGGTAACTGAACTTCAAGGTAGAGGAGTATCTATATTTTGTCTTGAATCTGAAACAAATGAAAAGTTAGAAGCCAAATCAACCAATCAACTAATTAACAATACGTATGTTCAGGAATGGATAAATAAGATTTCAAATGGAAACGGTTTTTATGCACTTACATTTATTCCAACAAATACAATTGACTACAAAATAAAAAATTTAGGAGGAACATTATTAGGTAATGATTATAATCTCTATCTCAAGTACGAAAATAAAGTTGAGCAAGCATTAGCATTGAAACAAAATAACATTAAAAGCCCTGAAGTTTTAATTGATGAAATACAAAAAATCGAATATTCAGAATTAACAACAAAGTTCAAAAATGGATTTGTTGTTCAAAACGAAAGATCTCATACCGGTTCTGGAACGTTTATTAATCCAACAGATCAAGAATTTAATGAATTGAGATCAGAAATGGCTGGGAACAGGGTTAAAGTATCTGAATTTATCGATGGTATTGCACTAACTCTAAATGTGGTTATTTATAATGGTTCTATTTATATTGGTGGACTTCAATATCAAATAACTGGCATTCCAGAACTAACACCTAGTAGTGGCTCAACAGTTGGAAACGATTTTGGTTTCTTCTATAAAAATAAAATTGAAGATGAATTACTAGTTGATATAACTAATGAAATTGCAAAGACTGCAAAAATGCTTATGAGTGACGGCTATAAGGGGTTTTTTGGACTAGATTTTATTATAAAAGATAATGAAGCATTCCTAATTGAAATTAATGCAAGACAAAGTGCAAATGTTCCTTTTCAAACTGAGCTTGAACTAGAGAATACTAGTCAAATTCCACAATTACTTTTACACATTGCTTCACTTTTAAGTATAAGTGAAGCTGTTGAGTTTAAACATATGCCAAATTTGAAAGGCTCTCAATTATTTTTAAGGATGTTTGAAGATGGCCAAATAGAAAATATTAACAAATCTGGAATATATAGATTGCAAAGCGATAACTCTGCAATAAATTGGGAAACTGGAGAAGATAAGGCAGGAGTAATTTATTTAGATGAAGAAAAAGATAAACCTGTAATCTTTCAAAAAAATGGTTATCGTGTAGAAGATGCCGATGGTGAAGGATTTCTATTACATTTTCAAAAAGATGATGCTAAAAAGAATAAATTTGATGAAAAAGTAAGGCTACAAATTAATGACTCTATCGTGGATGAAAACGGAAAGATTGTCCCATGGGCACTTGAATTAATGAAAGTCTTAAAATAATTTACCTCGAAACTACTACCTCAAAGCTGTATAATATCCTCATGCAAGAATTAAACCTACCCGAAATAGCTTGGAAAACCATTGATGGATATAGACATTTGAACCTAGGAGGAAAAGAAGTTGCTTGTCCTTACTTTATCAATATTCATAAGGCAAAAGATTTACGGGCAATGGTTGGAAAAGGAACTCCAGAAGAAATTGAGATTGAGGCAAAGATGTGGGAAAAACTTAAAGGTGTAAATTTTGACAATATGTCTGTTTCAGAAATTAGACAATTCTTAATTGACAAAGGCATTGGAATAGATTGTTCAGGATTTGTTATGCATGTTTTAAATGAATGGTATAAAGACAACTATAAAAGAGCTATTTGGGGGAAACTAAACATTCCAAATAAATCAATACTTCATAAAATTGCTTATATGCTAAAGCCAGTCCAGAAATTAGGTGCAGAAATAATTACTAATAAAGAAAATTCAAAAGTAATAAAAATCAATAATGTATTACCTGGAGATTTAATCAGATCTAAATGGAAAAGACAAAACGGACATCACGTACTTTTAATCTCTAATGTAATAAAAGATGAGAGTGGAAATGTAACAGAAATTGACTATATAAATTCAACTGAACAATATGGAAGTGAAAATGGAGTTAGGATAGGTAAGATAAAAATAACTAATCCAAATGGTGATTTACAAAATCAGCATTGGCTAGACGAAGATAGTGATGGAACAAACCATACATACGAAGGGTTTATGGTAAATGTAGAAGATAATGGAATTAGAAGAATTAGAGCCATGGAAAAACTTCAGAAAGCTCTTAAATAATTAGAATAAATTTTCTTTCTCGCATACAAACTTCAGAAATGGTATCATTTTCGTACCTTATTTATTGTTTAAATTGCAAAACTTATAATGTACACACCAAAGTTTAATTACAGTGATAAAGTTGTTCAGAACCTGGTAAAGATAGAAAAGACAAAGACTCAGATGGAAGCCATTGATTTATCTTATTCTATAAAGAATAAAATTCAATTTCAAAATAAAGCAATTGATATACTTCATTTTTCAAATTTTCTAGGTTTAGAATTTACTCTAAAAGATGCTGAGAAAATAGTAAATGCTGGTAAACCTGAAAATGTGGATGAAGTTAGAGGTGTAATACTGAAAAATTTCAAGAATGCACTAGATTTTACTCGATCAAATGTAGCTGATACTTATTCAGAGTTTGATAGACCAATAATTCTTCACTTAACAAAACTTATTTTGTCTCAATGGCGAGAAACTTGGGAAGTTACCTTTAGAAACTTTGAAGATAGAATTGATGACAGGTGGGATTCATATGTTGGCTTAAGAGATACAAATATTCATAGTAATGAAATTGAGAACGAAATGAACGAGCTTATTGAGTGGTATAAGTATTCTTCTCCAACTATTACTCCAATTGTAAGAATTGCTGTTGTATTTTATAGACTAATAGAAATTAGCCCTTTTACTGCAGGAAATAAATTTATTATTTCATCAATTGTTGATTACCTTATGATGAAGCATGGATTTGGTGCTAGAAGTAACTCATCAGTTCTTAGAATGATAAATCAAAATGAAGAAAAAATTCAAAAAGCCTACGATATTGTAAGAAAAACATACGATCTTTCACACTGGATCGACATTTTTACAGGAATGGTTATGACAGATTTAGGCGAATCTAGGGAAGAAATTCATGAATTTATTATTGAAGAAGAAAAATCAAAACAACAACCGTTCTTGAATCTAAACAAAAGACAGCTAAAAGTGTTAAAGTATTTACAAAATGTACCAACAATTAAAAGAGAGGACTACTGTCATATGATGGATGTTTCAACAATGACAGCCTTCAGGGATTTAGATGATTTAGTTAGGAAAAAGTTATTAAAAATTGAAGGTAGAGGTAGAGGAACAAAGTATAAACTATCTACAATGTAGTAGTAAAACGATATACAAAAAGTTTAAGAGATAATCTGTTACTAACTACGATTCAAGCGTATACATCCTCAATCAAAAACTTACAATCAGCGATTAATACGTACATATTAAACATTTTTGATTTTTAAATTTTGACTTTTGAATTTTGAATTGTTTTATGTATAATCAACTCTATGAATATTAAACGACTAAAAATAATTCTTACTGCTATAGTTTTTGTTGTATTAATTGTATTGGCTCTCCCAGAATTTAGTTTCAAATTAGGAAATAGAGAATTAACTTATC
>JAGQLJ010000126.1 GCA_020429495.1 Candidatus Dojkabacteria bacterium | reverse complement strand
TCCCTAAAACTATGAAGATTATTTTTCCCATTACTCTATGATTTTCTACCCAACCCTTTATTGTTACTTCTGATCCAACTTTTTTTTGTGTTTGATTAATTAACGTTCGTGACATATTTACTTTTTAAAAATTTTATTATGATTGATTATTACTTTTTGGGTTATGTGTTTTAGCTTCTCTTGGTGAGAAGCATCATCGTTAAGAAAATCAGATGTTAAGTTGTATTTTTTTAGAATCTTGCTCATTTTAAAATTAACTGGCATACTGCAATTAGTATTTCACTGAATTATAAACAATAATACTAATCCACACAATGAAAGAAGAAAATAACAACCTACCAGAATTTGGACAAGCTCATAAAATGAAAGAAAAATATCAGGTTTTAAATAGGGACCAAGCAAATGAACTTTTAGAAAGACTAGAAAAAGTTAATAATGCCTTTAAATGGAAAAATATAATTGTAAGAGGAATTGTTAATGGTGTCTTTGCAGCTGTTGGTGCAACACTAGGAATTGCAATATTACTTTTAGTAATAGCAAGACTTTATTCAGGACTTCAAGAAATTCCAATTTTAGACCAATTTATGAATGTGACTGGTTTAGATCAAGTTGTAGAATATGTTATTGAGCAGACAAGCAAAGATAGCAAGGTAATAGACCAAGAAGTATCTGATACCCAACAGTCAAACCCCTAAACTTAATCATTTCCTAACTCTTTTAGTAACAAAGAAATTTTGCTAATTAAGCAATAGTAATAGTTATTGAAAGTAATTTATTACCTAATTACAATGAATTACTATAAATAACTACCGAGTATAACGTGTATAAAAAGCACACACCATCAAAAGAATGTAAGATTTTTTATTGTTTTGTCAGCGCTGACGTTCCTTGAACCTTCTGACTTTTCAAGGTTGATTTGGTTCGCGTACATCTCAGAAGAATCTTCTTAATATTAGCAACTACCCATTTTCTTTTCAATTTGATTCTAAGTAGATATCTAGCTTGTTTAAGTGGAGATTTATGTAGAGGATATATTTCAAATTCTTCAATAGTTAAGTTTGTGTCATCTTTTTATATACTTTTCCAACTGTTCCAAATGTTCTAGTTGTTAAATCTTTACCAAATTCATCATCTAAAAACTTCATTAGGTCTAATGTGGAACCATTATCTATATCTACAATACTGAAAATACTTTTATTATTAATTTCTAAAATTTTATAACAGCCTTGTTCAAATGGAACACTGAATGAGTAAGCTTTATCTTCAAGTAAAAAACTAACATTTGTCTTTTGACTTTTAGTTAAATCTTTTGGAAAAAGATTTTTATTAATAATATCTGTTATTTCCTGTTCAGATCTAATAACTGAATTTGGATTGAACCCAAATTCTTTTTCAAATTCTGAATCTATTTTTTCTTTTAGATTATCTTCATCTGATTCAAAAATAATATTTCCACTTGCTAGTACACTATCAACTTTTTCAAAACCAATTTGTTTAAATAAAGCTTTTATATCTCCCATCTTTGTAGAAGGATTTTTGCCACTGTTTATTCCTCTTAAAAAAGCTACATACTTATTCATAATTTAAGGCTTTGGAATTTTATAGAGCAGTTATAAATATCATTACGATAGAAAATAGGATTACAGCAGTAGTTATATAAATAATCCACTTCATTCCAATCCATACAGACTTCAGATATGCATTTCTAA
>JAGQLJ010000125.1 GCA_020429495.1 Candidatus Dojkabacteria bacterium | reverse complement strand
ATATTTTATATTAAAATTATATTTATTAACTAAAGTTAAAATTTCGGATTCAATCTCTCCAAGCTCGCATGTCTTTACAATGGCACCTAATCTTTTATCATCTTTTTCAATTACATTACCAAGCTCTTCAATTATATTTTGAGAAGTTGTTTCAACTACTTTTTCTTCTATTTCGCTTACTGGTTTAGATTTTTGCTCTATCTTCTTCTCTACTTTTTTAACTTCAACCTGCTTAACTACTTGAGCTTCATTCTCTATTTCTAAAGAATTTGATTCAGCAATATTAGATATCTTAGCTAAGATATATACTTTCTTATTGTTATAGAATTTTTGGTTCTCAATAATATTTAATAAAATTGGAATTACTGATTCAAATTTTAGGTTACTCACAATGTACTCTAAAGCTTCCTCTAAGAAGAAATCCAGATGAGTATCGTTTATTTGGCTTAATATGTTTTTTACTTCTTCAGCGTTGCTTTTCTCAACTGCGTTCAGAAAAGCAATAATTCCATCTTCTGGTAATAATCCAAAAACACTATCAATTATCTCTTCTGTTATTTTTCCTTCTGCCGATTGAATAACCTTGGCCAGCATACTTTCTGAATCTCTAAAGCTTCCGCCTGATAGTTTGAATAGTTTATCCATTGCAGCATCATCTATTTTTATTCCTTCTTCCTTTGCAATATCTTGAATTTTTTCTTTAAGTTCATCCGATTCTGCAAGCTTAAAATCTAGCCTTGTTACTCTTGAAAGAATTGTGACTGGAATTTTATGTGGTTCAGTTGTTGCTAGTATAAACACAACGTGTTTTGGAGGCTCTTCTAGAGTCTTTAGAAGCGCATTAAAGGCTTCTTTTGTTAACATATGAGCTTCATCTATAATATAGACTTTATAGTCTAATTCGGCCGGTAAATAGTTAATATTATCTCTTAGCTCTCTAATCTCATCTATACCTCTATTTGAAGCTGCGTCCATTTCAATAATATCAATGCTATCTTCCCTATATTCTTCTAATTCCTCATTCTTACCAAAGTTTTTATCGTTTATTGCATTAGCAAACAACCTTGCAGTAGTTGTTTTACCGGTTCCTCTTGGTCCAGAAAATAAATATCCATGAGAAAAGTTATTATTTTTTATTGAATGAATAAGAATATCTTTGATTGTTTGCTGACCTTTGAGCTCTGAAAATCTTTTTGGTCTATATTTTCTATAAAGTACTGTGGACATTATTAATTCTAGATTTAATTAAGAGTTCTAAAAAACAAAAAACCTCTTTTTAGTCTATCAAAAGAGGTTTATTTCTCAAAATTATATTTATAAAGCTTAGTTGCTTCTTCTTGCAGCTGCTCTTCTTCTCTTTTTCATTTTTATGTACACTTTCTTTACAGCATGTTTTTTTGCTGTCTTTGGTACAAAATATCTTTTATCCTTTAATGTTTGAATAATTCCTTCTCGTGTTGCTTCTCTCCACAAAAGTCTAAGAGCTAAATCAATTGGCATTTTATTGTTTACAATTACTGACATATTGTTATTTGTTTATAAATTAAGAACTCGTTGATTATATCATAAGAAATTCGGAAAAGTGAAATGAGAAAAGGGATTTTCTTTAATTATCTTCCTATTACTCCTTTTGCTGTATCTATTAGTCCTGGAATGATATTCAGCTGATTTATATCCTTAATAACTATAAGTAGTGATAGGAACATTAAAAATGCAAAACCAGCAAAATTTATATTATTTACTATATTATCGCTAATCTTCTTTCCTCTTAATGCTTCAACAGCTGCAATTGCAATCTGTCCTCCATCAAGTGCTGGTATTGGTAAAACATTAAATACTGCAAATGATAGACTTATAAGTGCCGTTAGTATTACTAGAACATCGTAAAGTTGATATTTTACAATTTCAGATACCTGCCCTCCTACTGCAATTGGTCCTCCCACTGCTTGTGATGCTTCAGAGAAATCTCCTGTGTTAAATGCATTTGAAAGCAAACCTCCTAAGCTTTTTAGTTGGTATCCTGTCATATCGTAAGTAAAAGAAAATGGAGCTGCTACATTGTTTTTGTACTGAACAAAGAATGTATTTTTTCCTGCTTGGCTTAATACACTGTATTCAATTCCTTCAAGATGGTGAAACCCTGCTCCTAAAATTTGCCCATTTTCTTTTTTAGGTAATGGAATCGAAACTGTTACCTCTGTATCAGTATCTGCTTTAATTATTAAAAAATCAGCTGTTGTTCCTTGCAGCTCGTCTAACTTCTCTTTAAATTCTGACCTTGTATCAAAATAATCACCATTTATTGATAGGACAACATCTCCTACTGAAAGGTACTGTGTAACTTTACTTGTTTCACTGAAAGCATCAATTATTATAGGATAGTGATCATAGGGCAGCTGTCCTATAGTTACTGACTTTGTTTCTAAATCTAGCGTTTCAACATTTAATGTTGTTATTTCAATTGACGCTCCTCTATTGTTATCTAAAATTGATTGGAACTGTTCTTCAGACTCTAGTTTTTCTCCATTCACTTCCACAATTGAATCTTCGTCGCTAAATCCTTGCCATCCGTAATTCTCATCAGAACTAATTACATTAATTGGAAAAAATTCGTAAGATTTTTCTACATTATGGAAAGTGTAGTCTGCATATTTTTCTGCAAAGAAAATTCTATTATGAGTTCCTAAAAATATTGCTAAAAAGAAAATTGCAGCAATAGTATTCATTGTTACACCTGCAATTAATACAAAAAATTTTACTTTAAATGATCTATTTCTAAATCCAAGTGGGCTATTTAGTGAGTGTTCACCTTCTAAACTTACAAAACCCCCTAACGGAAGTGCTCTTACTCTATAAACAGTTTCTCTAATTTTCTTACTAAAAACTACAGGACCAAATCCTATAGCAAATTCATCAACTGGAATTTTACAGATTTTTGCTGCAGTAAAATGCCCAAGTTCATGAATGAATACTAAAAAACCAAGAATTACTATGAAGAGAACTACTGTTAAAATTGAATCCATTATTTTATTTTAAATTTTGGTTAATTCTGATTCTTTCTTTTCTGCTAACTTTTCTATTTCTTCAATTGTTTCATCAACTCTTTTCTGAATTTCTTTAGAGTTTCGCTCTGTTTCATCTTCAGAAACTCCTTCAAGACTATCAAGCTCTTTCATGTATTTTTGTCTAACTTGTCTAACTCTAACTCTATACTGCTCTGTTTCATCATTTAGTTCTTTTACTCTCTTTGTTCTATCTTCTTCTGTCATTGGAGAGAATTTGATTCTAATTGAATCTTTATCTACAGCAACACTTCCGCCTGTATCAGCAGCTCTAAGAGCAGCTTCAACTGCAGGCAAAACTCCTTTATCCCATACATTAACTTTAAGATTCATAGCATCTTCCGCTAGAACCTGCCCTACGGTATTAAGCTTATTCATTCCTCCATAAGCTTCAACCATAATTTCTTCTAGATCTTTTGCATTCGCTTTTCCAGATCTAATTGAAGCAAGTTCTTTCTGAAAATACTCTATTGCATCTGATAGCTCTTTTTCGAATGCTTTATCGTCAATTAACATATTATTTTTCTTCAGGT